>NZ_JAZGQE010000071.1:0-21705 GCF_048593885.1 Yersinia sp. 1252 StPb PI
ATAATAAATCATTAAATTTTACCTTTTTGGGCTTTCATCACAATTCACTCTGACTCGTCGCGCAGCCTATTGTGTTCCTTTGTTAATCTCATGTGTGTGAAAAGCAGTCACATGAAAATAAAACAGTCACGGTGTCACACTACGGGCTTCTCACCTCGCAACCAACCCGTTATCTGAAAGAAAACAAGAAGGTATTGCTATGAAACTTAATCTCGCATTACTGAATGCATGTGTCGTTTCCGCATGCATGCTGTTCACTACGCAAACGATGGCAGAGAAAAAATATGAAATTGCTGTTGTCGCGAAAGTTACCGGTATTCCTTGGTTTACCCGTATGGAAGTTGGCGTAAATGAAGCAGCAAAAAAACTGGATGTTAATGCTTATCAGGTTGGGCCTGCCACGCCAGACCCGGCGCAACAAGTTAAAGTCATTGAAGACCTTATTGCCAAAAATGTAGATGCCATCATTGTGGTGCCGAACGATGCCAAAGTGCTGGAACCAGTACTGAAAAAAGCGCAAGAGAAAGGCATTGTGGTGTTAACTCACGAATCTCCTGATCAACGTATCGGGCAGTGGGATGTTGAGACCATCGATAGTGAAAAATATGCTCAGGCCAACATGGACGAACTGGCGAAAGCCATGGGGGGCAAAGGGGGTTATGCGATTTATGTGGGTTCCCTGACTGTGCCATTGCATAACGCTTGGGCGGATTATGCTATCAAATACCAGAAAGAAAAATACCCCGATATGTTCGAAGTTACTCCACGCCTGCCAGTGGCTGAGAACATTGATAAGTCTTACTCCACCACTCTGGATCTGATGAAAACCTATCCGAAAATGAAAGGGATCATTGGTTTTGGTTCACTGGGGCCAATCGGTGCCGGTCAAGCAGTGGCTAAGAAACGCGCGAAAGATCAAATCGCAGTAGTGGGTATCGCCATGCCAGCACAGGCAGCGCCATATCTGATGCGTGGTGATATCAAAAAAGCCCTGTTGTGGGATCCAAAAGACGCCGGTTTTGCTGTGGTGCAGATTGCAGATCAATTACTGAAAGGCCAAAAAATCACGCCAGACTTGACCATCGAAGGCTTGGGTAAAGCCGATGTGGATAGCGAGAAAGGAGTGATCCGTTTCAACAAGATCCTTGAAGTCACTAAAGATAATGCGAAAACATTAGGTTTCTGATTTTCAGACGCCACACCAGGGAATTACCGGCTAACGAGCCGTGCTTGGCAGTAAATCAGGCAGCGGGAGAGCATCCCCGCAGCCCTCACCATCATCACCGAATTGCTGTAAAAATAGCGCCATGTTTATGGCGTTAGGGAAGGTATTGTCATGACTCAGGCCAACGCATTTATCACTCTTGAAAATATCAGTAAGCGATTCCCCGGCGTGCTGGCGCTGGATCAGGTGAATCTCACACTGAATAAAGGAGAAGTGCACTGTCTGGCAGGCCAGAACGGCTGCGGCAAGAGCACCATTATCAAAGTGATTTCAGGAGTTTATCAGCCAGAGAAAGGCGCAAGTATCCTGATAGACGGCAAGCTGTTCCATCAGTTTACGCCGCAACTCTCATTCTTCTATGGCGTGCAGGTGATATATCAAGACTTGTCGCTATTTCCTAATCTCACCGTTTCGGAAAATATTGCCGTCCACCGTTATCTGCCAGGTGGTGATTTTTGGGTGAAGCGTAAAAGTATGCGTGAGCGTGCGTTAGCCGCCATGCAGCGAGTGGGTGTCACCCTTGATCCCGATAAAAAAGTTGAACAACTCTCTATTGCTGACCGCCAGTTAGTGGCGATTTGCCGCGCTATCGCTGCCGATGCCCGCTTGGTGATTATGGATGAACCTACTGCCTCGCTAACCAGTCAGGAAGTGAAAGGCTTGCTGGATGTGGTACGTGATCTCAAATCACAAGGTATCTGCGTGGTGTTTGTTAGCCACCGGCTGGATGAAGTGATGGAAGTGGCCGACAGAATCAGTGTCATGCGCGATGGCCAACTCATTGGTACCTGGCCGGCCAGCGAACTGGACAGCCATGAGCTGGCGTTCCTAATGACCGGCCAGCGCTTTACCTACAGCCAGTTGCCGCCACTGGCGGCCGGAGCCACGCCGTTGCTGGAAATCAAAAAACTGAGTCGTGGCGAGCAGTTTCGTAACATCGATTTGACCCTACATCAGGGCGAAATAGTGTCGATCACCGGTTTACTGGGGGCGGGGCGTACTGAGCTGTGTCTGAGCCTGTTTGGCATGACCCAACCCGATAGTGGCGAGGTGTGGGTAGCCGGTGAACAAGTGCATTTCCGTAACAACCGTGATGCGATCCGCCACGGGATCGGTTATGTCTCTGAAGATCGCCTGACACAGGGATTGATCATGGAGCAATCGATCTATGACAACACCATCGTGTCCGTTTTTGACAAATTACATACCCGCAGTGGATTGTTGGATCATGCCAAAGCCGCAGCGCTGGTGAAAAAACTGGTGCAAGATCTGAACATCAAAGTGTCCGATACCGCCCTACCGGTCAAGACGTTATCGGGTGGTAATGCACAGCGCATCGCTATTGCTAAATGGGTAGCGACGCAACCGCGTATTTTGATCCTCGATTCTCCGACCGTCGGCGTGGATATCGCCAACAAAGAAGGGATTTACCATATTGCCAAAGCTTTGGCAGAGCAGGGGATGGCGGTATTGATGATTTGTGACGAGATCCCGGAGGCTTACTACAACAGTCACCGGATATTAGTGATGCGCAAAGGTGAACTGGTGGCCGAGTTTTACCCGCATCAGTGCACCGAACAACAGGTAGCCGAGGTGGTCAATGGATAAGCTAAAACTGCGGCAACTGACGGGGCGACATGAGTTTTATCTTGGGCTATTGGTATTACTGTTAGTCATCGGACTGAGTGTAAAAAGCCCGGAGTTCCTGACCTTAGGGAATCTGACCGATGTCGCCACCAGTTATGCCATTTTGGGTATTCTGGCCTGTGGCCTGTTTGTGGTGCTGATTGCCGGTGGTATTGATATCTCCTTCCCGGCGGTAACGGCCATTGCGCAATATGTCATGGCATCGTGGGTGATTACCCATGGCGGCAGCTTCGCGCTAGCGTTTGTTCTGGCCATGTCAGTTGGTTTAGTGCTGGGGCTGATCAATGGGTTGCTGGTGTATTGGTTGAAAGTCCCAGCGATAATTATCACCATTGCCACACTGAATCTGTTCTATGGCCTGCTGGTTTATTTCACCAACGGTACCTGGTTGTACGGCTTCCCTGACTGGTTTATGACCGGGATTAACTGGTTCTCGTTTACCGGCAGTGACGGCTATGACTATGGCTTGACACTACCGCTGTTCTGCCTGGCGGCGACCATCATTTTCACCGGTGTATTGATGAACTACACCCGCCTTGGGCGGCAGATCTTTGCCATGGGCAGCAATAAAGATGCGGCTTCCCGTCTGGGCATTAATATTCTGCGTTTGCATCTCTACGTCTATGGCTACATGGGCATGCTGGCGGGGGTGGCGGCGGTGGTACAGGCGCAGATTTCCCAGTCAGTGGCACCGAACTCATTGATGGGGTTTGAGCTGACCGTGCTGGCCGCCGTGGTCTTGGGCGGCACCAGTATGACGGGGGGCCGTGGATCCCTCAGTGGCACCGTGCTCGGCGTGATGTTGCTGGCATTTTTGCAAAACGGCCTGACGCTGCTGAGCGTCTCCTCTTACTGGCATACGGTTTTCAGCGGCGCAATCATTTTGGTGAGTATCAGTACCACCGCATGGAATGAAAAACGCAAATTGCTGAGGGAGCACTGATATGACCTGGCTAAACCGAATTATTCCTGATGACCGCATTATCCGCCTGCAATTATTGATTCTGGTGGCAGTGATGTTGGCCTTCTCATTGACCTTGGGACAACGCTTCTTCAGCTTGGGTAACTTCCAGTCTATTTCCTCGCAGTTGCCGATTTTAGGCATGCTGGCGCTGGGGATGGGGCTGACCATGCTGACCGGCGGTATTAACTTATCCATTATTGCCGGAGCGAACGCTTGCTCATTAGTCATGGCTGCCATCATTGTCAGCCACCCTGATCAGCCGCTGTTTCTGCTACTGGCATTAGTTGCTGGCTTGCTGGTGGCGGTGGTGATTGGTGCGTTGAATGGCTTACTGATTTCAGTGGTCGGGGTGTCGCCAATTCTGGCGACGTTGGGCACCATGACATTGATTACCGGCCTGAATATTTTATTGTCCAACGGTGACGTGATCTCTGATTTCCCACCGGTGATTCAATACATTGGCAGTGGTGATATCGCCGGTATTCCGGTCGCGATGATCTTGTTCTTGCTGGTCTCCGCTGGGTTGTGGGTACTTTTGGAACACACGACCTTGGGGCGCAGCATCTATCTGGTCGGCTCCAATGAGCAGGCCAGCCGTTTTAGTGGCGTGAATACCCATCGGGTACAGGTCGCGGTCTATATCCTGTCAGCCATATTAGGATGGGGGGCGGCTATCCTGATGATGGCGAAATTTAACTCGGCCAAAGCCGGTTACGGCGAATCCTATCTATTAGTCACCATTCTGGCATCGGTATTGGGTGGCATTAACCCGGATGGCGGCTTTGGCCGCATCATCGGCTTGATCCTGGCGCTGGTGGTACTGCAACTATTGGAAAGTGGCCTGAATTTGCTGGGGGTGAGTAGCTACCTGACCATGGCGTTATGGGGTGGGGTGCTGATCCTCTTTATCGCATTACAGAATCGTAAGGCTTAAGAATTGAGGGATACAACAATGGCAAGTTACTTTATCGGCGTAGATGTAGGGACCGGCAGCGCAAGGGCCGGAGTATTCGATTTGCAGGGCCGCATGGTCGGGCAGGCCAGCCGTGAAATTACCATGTTTAAGCCCAAGGCGGATTTTGTTGAGCAGTCTTCCGATAATATCTGGCAGGCGGTGTGTAATGCGGTACGAGATGCGGTGAATCAGGCTGATATCAACCCGATCCAAGTGAAAGGGCTGGGGTTCGATGCCACCTGTTCGCTGGTGGTGCTGGATAAAGAAGGCAACCCGTTGACCGTTAGCCCGTCGGGGCGCAGCGAACAGAATGTAATTGTCTGGATGGATCATCGTGCCATTACCCAGGCAGAAAGAATTAATGCCACCAAACACCCGGTATTGGAGTTTGTTGGCGGCGTGATTTCACCTGAAATGCAAACCCCAAAACTGCTGTGGTTGAAACAGCATATGCCAACCACGTGGAGTAATGTCGGTCATCTGTTTGATTTACCGGATTTTCTCACCTGGCGGGCGACCAAAGATGAAACTCGCTCGCTCTGTTCCACGGTATGTAAATGGACCTATCTGGGCCATGAGGATCGCTGGGACCCGTCCTATTTCAAATTGGTCGGGCTGGCTGATTTGCTGGACAACAATGCGGCGAAAATCGGCGCTAGCGTTAAACCAATGGGCGAGCCGTTGGGTCGTGGGCTCAGCCAACGCGCGGCATCAGAAATGGGGTTGATCCCTGGCACTGCGGTCAGTGTCTCTATTATTGATGCCCATGCTGGTACCATTGGCATCCTCGGTGCCAGTGGTGTGACTGGCGAAAATGCCAATTTTGATCGGCGCATTGCGCTGATTGGTGGCACCTCAACGGCACATATGGCGATGTCCCGTTCCGCGCATTTTATTGGCGGCATCTGGGGACCCTATTATTCGGCTATTTTACCGGAGTACTGGCTAAATGAGGGCGGGCAGTCGGCGACGGGAGCATTAATTGACCATATTATTCAAACACATCCGTGTTATCCACAGCTGTTGGCACAGGCCAAAAGCAAAGGTGAGACTATTTACGAGGCGCTAAATCATATTCTGCGCCAGCTTGCCGGTGAACCGGAGAATATCGCCTTCCTCACCAAAGATATTCACATTTTGCCGTACTTCCACGGTAACCGTTCACCGCGCGCGAATCCGAATCTGACGGGCATTATTACTGGTTTGAAACTGTCTACTACCTTTGAAGATATGGCGTTGCGCTATTTGGCAACCATTCAGGCGCTGGCGCTGGGAACACGGCATATCATCGAAACCATGAATAAGAACGGCTATTGCATTGACACTATGATGGCCAGTGGCGGCGGGACTAAAAACCCGATCTTTGTACAAGAACACGCTAATGCGACGGGTTGCGCCATGTTACTGCCGGAAGAGAGTGAAGCCATGTTGCTCGGCAGTGCCATGATGGGCACGGTCGCAGCAGGTGTGTTTGAGTCGCTGCCGGAGGCGATGGCTGCCATGAGCCGCATTGGTAAAACGGTCACACCGCAAACTAACAAAATCAAAGCCTATTACGACCGTAAATACCGCGTGTTCCACCAGATGTATCACGACCATATGCGCTATCAGGAACTGATGCAGGAGGAAGGATGAGCCAGAGTGATGAATGGCAGATAGCCAGTGACGCATGGATGACTTATAGCCGCGAGCTGGCGGCGTTAAAGGATAATGTCGATCCGCAAGTGTGGTTGCAGGTGCTGGAGATGTTGGCTGGGTGCCGTGGCAAAATCGCGGTAACTGGGGTGGGCACATCAGGTATTGCCGCACGAAAGGTTGCTCATATGCTGGCTTGCGTAGAGCAACCGGCGATTTACCTGAATGCTACGGATGCTGCGCACGGCGATTTGGGTTTTCTCGGGTCACAGGACATCATCATTTTGATCTCTCGTGGTGGGAATTCCGATGAGCTGACCCGGTTGCTGCCAACGCTGCAACGCAAGCAAGTGCAGATTATCAGTGTAACGGAAAACGAGCAGTCGGCTATCGCGCAGGTATCTGCCTTGGTGCTGAAAACGCATGTGAAGCAAGAGATAGACCCGCTGAATATGTTAGCAACCACATCTATTGTTCTGGTATTAGCCCTGTTTGATGCTATCTGCGCCTGCCTGATGGCACGCAGAGGTTTTACCAAACAGGCCCTACTGGCGGTGCACCCTGGCGGAGATGTGGGTATCGAATTACGTAAACAGCAGTAATTAACCGATAAAAAACACCGCACCAGTGTCATCACGCGGTGTTTTTTATTCTTAATATTTCAATGTATTACCAGAAACCCAGCACTTTCCACCAGGCGCTACCGATAATCAGCCAGATAGGGATAACCACCAGACTTATCAGGAAACCAATCTTCCACCAGGTCGCCAGTGGGATAAAGTTACAACCAAACAGGATAGGGGCCGGGCCGCCAGAGTAGTGGGTAGTTGCCATATACAGGTTACTGAACATACCGAATACCAATACTGTCAGCATTGGCGGAGCACCTGCTGCAATAGCAATGGAGACAAAAATGGCATACATGGCACTGATATGGGCGATGGCGCTGGCCATCATATAGTGGCTGTAATAGTACGCCAGCAGCAGGATTCCCATCATTGGCACCCAGTTCATCCCCTGCACTGAACCGGCAATTGATGAGCCAAACCAGGTAATAAAGCCCAGCTTATTCAGTTGGCTGGCGAGAGTTAGCAGTACCGCAAACCAAATCACCGTATGCCAGGCTTCTTTCTCGGCAATCACATCATCCCAGGTCAGTGCGCCACTCAGTAATAGAATTGCCAGTCCAATAAAGGCGGTCATGGTGGCATCAATATTCAGTGCTGCGCCACATACCCACAGCGTCACCAGCCCGACGAAGACAGATAGTACAATCCATTCGTTGCGGCTCATTGGCCCCATTTCTTTCAATTTCACCATTGCCAGGGCGCGCATTTCCGGGGTTTTCTTTATTTCTGGCGGATAGAAGCGATACAGCAACAACGGGATTACTGCCAAAGAGATTAAACCAGGGACGATGGCGGCCAATGCCCAACTGGTCCAGGTAATGGTAATCCCCATTTCACCGGCCAGTTTGCCAATCATTGGGTTACCGGCCATTGAGGTCAGGAACATCGCACAGGTAATGGCATTACACTGGAAGATACATTGCACCAGAAATGCCCCGATTTTGCGCTCGGTACCGCGTTCTGGTGTCGATTCATAGGCTTCAGAAATTGAGCGGAACAGCGGCGTAATGATGCCACCACATCGGGCGGAGGTAGACGGCATCGCCGGTGCGAATAGCAAATCGGTTAGAACCAAACCATAAGCCAGACCTAGCGAGCTGTGGCCCAACTTACTGATAAACAGATAACCGACCCGGCGGCCAAAACCTGTTTTAATAAAACCGCGTGAGATAAAGAAGGCGCAAGCTATCATCCAGATTGTCGGGTCAGCAAAACCAGCTAACACTTCTTTGATGCTCAACAAACCTGTAGCCGCGACGACTGTCAGGCTGAATATCGCCATTGCTCCTAACGGATATGGCGATAGGATCAGGCCGATAACCGTTGCTGCAAAAACCGCCATCAGGTGCCAGGCGCGCGGATCAACCGATTCCGGGACTGGGCTAAACCAGATACCTATCCCAATAAATAGGATAAGTAACATCCTTCCTATACGTGTTTTGAATATCGACATGATTATTTACCCTGATGCTATTTTATGTGCAGTGTTAATCATCGCCAGTGAAAAAGCGGTAATAATGAGATGATTAAGGCGATGGTTATATGAAATAACTGTATATACCCGTCATACTTCAAACTGCATGTGCGTTGGCTGCCATCACTCATCCAAGCCATTGAATTATCTCAACTTATTAGGTTCACTTCGTTGCCGCCTTCCTGCAAATTGAATTATTTAGAGTATAGACAAAATAACCTAGTCATTTTGATCAAAGTCATTCTTATATTGTTCGGGATGAGGATGCATAGCGGGATATATATATTATTCTGGCGCGAACAATTCAGAAGAAATTTAGCGGTTACTCTACTTTATTAATTATCCTACGCGGGATTTTATCTGTTAAAACAACGTAATTTTGCATTAATAGACGAGAGGGTAAAGCCAGGGGCAGCCTGAGTAGAGGAAAGTCGGACAGATTAAATCTATTGGTAAAGATTAATGTATAAACGTTGCTTATTGGATTTATTACTTTTTGCCTACTGGCAATTGAATATTATTCTGAGTGTAGCCCTATTTTTGGCAACAAAAAAACCCGCACCAAGGCGGGTTCTTTTTATTCAGAATAACGTAACGGCTCAGAGCTATCACCTTCATCTATCGTACGTTATTCCAATAGTTTTGGTATCTATTATTGGCTGTTACAGCGCAATAACATTTGCCGCTGCTGGGCCTTTAGCGCCGTTCTCAATAGAGAACTCAACTTTTTGACCTTCATCTAAGGTTTTAAAATCATTACTCTGGATGGCAGAGAAGTGAACGAACACATCTTTGCTACCGTCAGCAGGAGAGATAAAACCAAAACCTTTATCAGCGTTAAACCATTTTACTAAACCAGTCATTTTATTAGACATAGAGATACTTCCTTCAATTATTTTTGATTGCCGCCATAGGCGAACGGATAGGCTTGGGTACAACTTATGGGGCACTTAGAAGGAATTTCGCGAAGAAGAGGTATCTGTCTGATAACGCTAATACGGAGAACTGCTTTACTAAAACTGCTTGCATAAATGTTACTGTCAACCGGGTACTGCTTATTACTTTATTTGGAGAGCGGGTTACACTGCTCGGGTCTGGCCGTCATCGCTATCGGCAACCTGCTCCCCTAATCACGCTGTATTACAGAGCGACTACGTTTACCGCTGATGGGCCTTTAGCGCCGTTCTCAATAGAGAACTCAACTTTTTGACCTTCATCTAACGTTTTGAAATCATTGCTCTGGATGGCAGAGAAGTGTACGAATACATCTTTGCTACCATCAGCAGGAGTGATGAAACCAAAACCTTTACCAGCGTCAAACCATTTTACTAAACCAGTCATTTTATTAGACATAGGGATACTTCCTTCAATTATTTTTTGCCACAATAGTGCGGCGAACGTGGTCTGTTTTTCAGCGGATTACTTATTTGGGCACTTAGGAGGAGACTCACGGAGAAGGGATATCTATGGATAACGCTTGAACTGAGGACTGCTTTACTAAAACTGCTTTCATAAGGTCTGTGTTCCAAACCGATGAGGCTATTTAACCACAACACATTCCTCGTGGCAACACAATATTTGACTATCATAATCAGTATCAATAGTTTTTTCATCTGGAAGGGGGCGAGAGGTAATACCTTTTATGTTACTAAAAAGCCTATTACACCGATAAAAGTTGTTGCTAAATTGTGGGGTATTTTTTGTGTTAATGCGCTAATAGCCGGAGGGGGATCCCCCCGGCTGATTAATTTAGCGAGGAGAAACTGTTACTGTGCCGCTACGATCACTGGCAATCATGACGCGTTGACCCGCACTGAAACGCGTTGGCCCTTGTGCCTGTACGACGACGATACTGCTGCCATCATCTCGGCGAATTTCCAGTTGTACACCTTCACTACGGTTCATGGCGCTTTGCACACCTTGACCTGCCATACCACCGGCTACCGCACCACCTGCCGTTGCCAGGCTATTACCACGGCCACCACCTATAGTGTTACCCAAGAAGCCCCCGACTACAGCACCACCAATGGCACCGGCCACATTATTTTCACTGCCGCCCTGAATGGTGACTGGCCGTGCAGAGATAACGGTGCCGTAGGTTACGGTCTGTACTTGTCGTGCCTGAGAGGCGGTGAAAGTATCACCAGACGCAGTTCTGTTGTTGGCACATCCACTTAATACTGTCGCTGTAAGTGCTACGGCAATGACCAGCTTATTCATAATCAAACCCCTATTATCGGTACAAATCAGACTTCGTCGGCAATACCCTTCCTACTTGACGTTGCAGCAGTGTTAGCTGTTTTCACTCTGAACCTTGATAAGCTCAACGAGATGCGCTTGTTACCTCACTGTAACGGCAATTACTTTGAGTATAGATAATTGTTAACAATGACTATAGCGTGAGAACTCTTAATCTGAGGAGATAAATATGATAGCAGTGTACATATAGGCGGATTCTCGCCTTATTTTCATGTTACCGTCATGCTAAACATAGTCATTTATCGACTCAGGAAGGCTGTCTTGCTACGCTCTATTCTTGCTGCCAAAATTTTCCGCCTCGACTTAGGTCGACTAATCCTTATTCTAGCTGTAATGAGCGCTTTTGTGACGCTTGCAAACAGTTTCTATGCCAGTTATCGGGTACAGCGGCAGCTACTGATTGATAACACACTCGAAGCCAACCGTGTTTATGCGACTAAACTGGCATCCAGTACGGATATTTTCCTGAGAAGCGCGCAAAAGCAACTGCATTACAGCAGTATGATTGTCGCCAAGAATTTTGATGATCATGAGGTGCTGCAAGCGGAAACCGCACGGCTAAAATACCAAACCGATAGTTTTAACTCGGTGGTAATAACGGATGCACATGGTGTTATCCGCGCAACATCCCCGGACAATTTCCAGTTATTAGGTCACGTATTGACATCACCAGGGTCAGTGGAGGCGTTAAAACTACGTCGCCCGGTAATTAGTAAGCCTTATGTATCGGCAGCAAATAATCTGGTTATCAATATCTCGACCCCCATCTTTACGCCGGATGGACGTTATCGCGGTTATATCGGCGGTACTATTTACCTGCGCAAGCAAAGTATTTTAAATGAGCTATTGGGTGAGCATTATTATCGTGATGGCTCCTATATCGTGGTGCTCGACAGCGATCGGCGCATCCTTTATCACCAAGATACCAGCCGTATCGGGGAAATACTTGAACCTAAGCCCATCACGGAAGCGATAAAAACCGCCACTAACGGCAGCTTGATGGTTACCAATACTAGCGGCGAATCGATGCTGGCGGGCTATGCCATTGTCGAACCCTCCGGTTGGGAAATCATTACCTTACGGCCCGAAGCGTCAACGTTGAAGCCACTGGAAGGTTTAATGCTAAAAGGGCTTGGTCATATCACGCCATTGGCGCTACTCACTTTGCTGGGTGTTTGGCTGTTATCCCGGTTAATTGCCCGCCCGCTGTGGTTGCTCGCCGGCAGTGCCAACCATATGGATAAGCCCGATATTGCCAGCAGCATCAAGGAAATTCCTTCCTGGTATTTCGAATCGACCCAACTCAAACGGGCGCTATTGATTGGCATCAGTTTGTTGCAAAAGAAAATCGGTAAATTGAAGTTTGAGGCACAAACTGATCCCATGACTGGCCTGTTTAACCGGCGTGGATTGGCCATCACCCTCGAGCCTATCTCACAACTTGGGCAGCATTTTTCGGTTATTGCACTGGATATTGACCACTTTAAGTCGATTAATGACGCTTACGGCCACGACGTTGGTGATGAGGTTATTAAGCAATTGGCAGTCCAAATCCGCGATAGCTCCCGTGACACGGATATCTTGTGTCGTAGCGGAGGGGAGGAGTTCCTGATGTTGCTACCGGGTACTACGTTGGATGTGGCCACACAGGTCGCTAACCGGCTGCGTCAAAATGTAGAAAAGATGGTGATATCGGACATTCGTCCCATTACGATTTCGCTAGGCGTGGCGTACTGGAATGGCGAGGGTGTGCTGGAAGATTCGCTCAAACTGGCAGATGAAGCCCTATATCGAGCGAAACAGCAAGGGCGCAATCGGGTAGAGATTGCGTAATAAAAAAGGCGCGCTCCGTGTGGAGTACGCCTTTTTAAACAACAACTTAACTGACTAGTATCAGTTCATGCCGTATTTTTTCAATTTCTTACGTAGCGTACCACGGTTGATGCCCATCATCAGGGCAGCACGGGTTTGGTTGCCACGGGTGTATTGCATCACCATGTCCAACAATGGCTGTTCAACTTCAGCCAGTACCAACTCATACAGGTCACTCACATCCTGACCATTCAGTTGAGCAAAATAGTTCTTCAGTGCTTGTTTAACCGAGTCACGCAAAGGCTTTTGAGTCACCTGATCTTGTGAATTTACGGTTGCAACGGTCA
Organism: Yersinia sp. 1252 StPb PI; assembly: GCF_048593885.1. NCBI lineage: Bacteria > Pseudomonadati > Pseudomonadota > Gammaproteobacteria > Enterobacterales > Yersiniaceae > Yersinia > Yersinia sp. 1252 StPb PI. Next base: position 12,948 of record NZ_JAZGQE010000071.1, read on the forward strand.
GTACGTCAGAATTTACGCGTTGTTCGAACATAGTTCTGTCAGCTCTTTTTTCTGTTTACGCAAGATTTTCGAAATATGCCTCCAACGCCTCCAGCTGTTCGCTGGCATCCTCAATGGCGTTGAATGTGCGCCGAAACTGGTCGTTAGGGGCGTGCTCCTGGAGATACCAAGAGACGTGCTTACGTGCAATACGAAATCCCTTGCCTGGACCATAAAAGTCGTGCAATTCCCGTATATGCCCGTTTAACAAGCGCTGCACTTCGCCAAGTGGCATCGGTGGCAGCAGCTCCCCAGTGTCCAGATAATGCTGGATTTCCCGGAAGATCCAAGGTCTTCCCTGAGCGGCACGTCCTATCATCAGAGCATCAGCCCCAGTGTAGTCGAGCACCGCTCTGGCTTTATGCGGGTCAGTGATGTCGCCATTCGCGATAACGGGAATGGAAACAATCTGCTTAACTGCCCGAATGCTGTCGTATTCCGCCTCACCATTAAACAGGCAAGAACGGGTTCGGCCATGAATCGTCAGGGCTTGTATACCACAATTTTCGGCCAGTTGGGCAATTTCTATACAATTACGGTGTTCGGTCGACCAACCCGTCCTGATCTTCAGCGTTACTGGCGCATCTACCGCATTAACCACTGCGGAGAGGATTTGTTTAACCAAATCAGGATGTTGCAATAATGCAGAACCTGCCAGCTTGCGATTCACTTTCTTGGCCGGACATCCCATATTGATATCGATGATTTGTGCACCATTAGCCACATTGATTCTGGCTGCTGCTGCCATCTCATCCGGGTCGTTACCGGCAATTTGCACGGTACGAATCCCAGGCTCATCGCTATGAACCATACGCAAACGCGACTTATCCGTCCGCCAGACCTCGGGATTCGAGGAGAGCATTTCAGATACCGTCATCCCAGCCCCCATGCCATGACATAGCGCTCTGAAGGGGCGGTCTGTTATACCAGCCATCGGGGCGGCAATCAGGCAATTTGTAAGCTGGAAGTGTCCAATACGCATAGACAAAGAATGACCACACTGTGTCCGTAAGGGCGCGTATATTACGCATTTTTGCGCCCAGATGAAAGGCCAAACTTTGACCAATTGATGAAAAAAGAGCGATAAAATACCCGCCAAGCTGTGCTAATTAATTATTTATCCATATATAACATGGTGTTAACTAAAATTGATTAATTTGTGCGCTTCAGGATTTTCTCCTAAACATCACAATTATCGACTAGTTATGCTACATCTGCCTGGTCGAAAGTGCTGATTTATTCATCAAATCAATGATAAAGCACAGATGGAAATGAGTCAGACCTCCCATTTTGATTAAAAAGAGAGTGTGGTCGATTGCCAGAAATGCTAACTCAGCAAGGGATGTGATGGCCCCCTGCTAAGGTTTAACCGCCCTGGCAGGGGCGTCGGTTTTTGCGCGTTTACCGCTTGATACCGGTAATACGGCACCACTCTTCTTTCTCTGCCACTGGATCGAGGGTGAACTTATCCTCGTAAGCCTGTGCGACGCCCTCCGCCTGGGTCGCCAGTACCCCGGACAGACCCAAATGACCGCCGGTTACCGGTAGTACACTAATCAGTGGCGCCAGTTCGCGCAAGGGACCTGCCAGAATATTGGCGACCACCACATCAGCAGATAAGTCTGCTGGCTGGTCTTTGGCGAGATACAGCTCCAGACGCTCTGAAACGCCGTTACGCTGTGCGTTATCACGACTGGCTTGAATGGCCTGCGGATCGATGTCGATGCCAATAGCGCGCGTTGCACCGAGTTTTAGCGCTGCAATTGCCAGGATGCCAGAGCCACAACCGAAGTCGATAACAGTTTTACCGTCCAGGCTGAGGCCATCGAGCCATTGCAGACACAATGCGGTGGTTGGATGGGTACCGGTACCAAATGCCAAACCGGGGTCCAGCATCACGTTGACCGCGGTTGGGTCCGGCACATCACGCCAGCTCGGGCAGATCCACAGGCGCTCACCGAAACGCATCGGATGGAAATTATCCATCCATTCACGTTCCCAATCCTTATCTTCCAACTGCTCAATCTTATGGATAAAGCCTTTACCGAGTTGCGGGTTGTATTCCAGCATGGCGATCACTGCGGCCATCTCCGTTTCAGCATCATACAGGCCAATCACATCAGTATCGCCCCACAGTCGAGTTTCGCCTGGTAGTGGCTCAAACACCGGATTATCGTGAGTATCCTGAAACGTAACTGACACCGCGCCACTTTCAATCAATGCGTCCCCAAGGGATTCGGCCTGATTGCCGGTGGTGTTTAATTTTAGTTGAATCCAAGGCATAACTTTTCTCTCAAAAGCTCAATCCCCTTCATCTTTCAAGTCGCAGGGGGGTTGGCTGTGCTCACGCCACCCGAATCACTTGACTGTGTAAGCTCATCGGGATGCCCTCGCTTGCCGCCTTCCTGCATCTTGAAATCTATTGGGTATATAATTGAGCTGATATAAATTAATCGTTTCTAATCAGCGCTAACTACCACGGGCTGTCGCGCTCTAGCCCTGTCGCCAAACTGATTACCGATATAAAACGCCAGCAGATTAAGCACCAGCGACGGCACTATCGGGTGTAGGCCAGCTATCTTAATATTGAAACTGGCCAATACCGTATAGCATACCGCACCGACAATCATAGAGCTAAGGGCTCCGTGAGCATTGGCGCGCTCCCAGTACAGCCCCAGCACCAATGGCCAGAGGAATACCGCTTCCAGACCACCAAAGGCCAACAGATTCAGCCAGATAATCATTTCCGGCGGCCGCCAGGCAGCAAGTAACAGTAACAGCCCCAGAATAAGCGTCGATAAGCTGGAAATACGCGCCAACTTGCGTTCATTCTTCAACTCTTCCGGCCACAGATTGAGATATAAATCTTTCACGATGGTTGCAGAAGATTGCAGCAACTGGGCATTGATGGTCGACATAATCGCCGCCATGGGTGCCGCCAGAAAGATCCCGGCAGCAAAGGGCGGTAACACGGTGATCATCAGTGTCGGGATCACCTGATCGGGGATCTTCAGGTCCGGCAGGATAGCCCGGCCCAATGCGCCAGCCAAATGCATGCCGAACATCAGGATGGCGACCACAATGGTGCCGATGATAATGCCACGATGTACCGCTTTGCTATCACGATACGAAATACAGCGCACGGCAGTATGTGGCAGGCCAATCACGCCAAAGCACACCAGGATCCAGAACGAGGCCATAAACGGCAAATCAAGGATCTTGTCACCACCTTGCGGTGAAACTAGCGCTGGATCAATATGTTGTAGTGTATCGACGGCTTTATGCAGCCCGCCTGCGGCATGGATCACTGCAACCAATAGCAAAATAGTGCCGATCAACATCACCAGCCCTTGCAAGGCATCGTTCAATACACTGGCGCGGAAACCACCAAAAGAGGTATATAACGCGATACTGATACCAAATATTAATAAGCCGGTATCGTAAGGAATGCCTGCCGCAGTTTCCAGCAAACGTGCACCACCAATAAATTGCACGGTCATGGCACCGACAAACGCCACCAACAAACTGATACTGGCCAGCCACACCAGCAATCGACTCTGATAGCGGGCATACAGCATATCGTTGAGGGTTACAGCGTTATAGCGGCGCGCCAGAATGGCAAACTTCTTGCCCAGAACACCCAGCGACAGCCAGACCGCAGGTAACTGGATCATCGCTAATAACACCCAGCCAAGGCCATACTTATAGGCAGCACCCGGCCCGCCAATAAATGAACTGGCACTGATATAAGTGGCGGTCAGGGTCATTGCCAGTACGAATCCTCCCATCGAGCGATTGCCGATAAAGTATTCGTTTAGAAAACTTCCGGTTTTTTGGCGGGTATAGGCATAAATTGATAAGCCAAATACCATTGCCAGATAGCCCACTAATGGCAGGACAACATCAGTTTGCATTCTCATCCTCCAACGGAATATCGCGGAAGACGAAACGCACCATCAGAGCGCACAACACAATAAACACCAGTGGCAGCGCAATACAGGCGGCTTCAAACCAAACTGGCAAGCCACTCATACCAGGGATATTACCGGGCAAATACGCAGTCAATATCCAGCCCGCCAAATAAGCCAATGTTAAACCAAAGGCCCAGCGCGCTTCTTTGTGGGCTTGTATAAATCTTGTTTCCATAGTTCTCCCCATACCCTTTGTACTTGGCGCTACAGCGTTGTTAGCCGCTCTCACCCACCCGAATCACTGACGTGAGTCAGCTCATCGGGATGTGTTCGTTTGCTGCCTGGCTGTCACACCAATTACTGTGGGTAATAATACCTTCGTACTTGGCGCTACAGCGTTGTTAGCCGCTCTCACCCATCCGAATTAACTTATCGGATTTCATTAGATTGCCGCTTGACTACAACACCAATAACTTCAGATAGATAAGTCGAAATAAAGTCTCAAAAGAAAAAAGACCGGTGATTAACCGGCCTTGATATAAAAGACTAACAGCATGAAAGGCGAAATATCAGGTTTCTTGTAACCCGAGTTTCTTCTCCAGATAGTGGATATTGGTGCCACCGTGCTGGAAGTTTTCGTCGTTCATGATGCGCAGCTGTAACTCAACGTTAGTTTTGATACCGTCGATAATGAGTTCTGCCAGCGCATTTTTCATACGAGCAATCGCCACGTCACGGTTTTCACCGTAAGTGATCAGCTTGCCGATCATGGAGTCATAATATGGTGGCACAGTATAACCGGCGTAAATATGAGACTCCCAACGCACACCAAAACCGCCCGGCGCATGGAAACGGGTAATTTTACCCGGACTTGGCAGGAAGGTATTCGGGTCTTCGGCGTTGATACGGCATTCCACGGCGTGGCCGTGTACCTTCACTTCATCTTGTTTGATGGAGAGAGGTTGGCCCGCAGCGATACGCAGTTGTTCTTTGATCAAATCGACACCGGTGATCATTTCGGTAACCGGATGTTCAACCTGAATACGGGTGTTCATTTCAATGAAATAGAACTCGCCGTTTTCATACAGGAACTCGAAAGTCCCCGCACCACGATAGCCGATCTCTACACAGGCTTTCGCGCAGCGCTCACCGATATAACGGCGCAATTCGCTGGTGATGCCCGGTGCTGGTGCCTCTTCAACCACTTTCTGGTGGCGGCGCTGCATAGAACAGTCACGCTCAGCCAGATAGATAGCATTACCCTGACCGTCAGCCAAAATCTGAACTTCGATATGGCGTGGGTTCTCAAGGTATTTCTCCATATAAACCATGTCGTTATTGAAAGCCGCTTTGGCTTCCGCACGGGTCATGTTGATGGACTGCTCGAGATCTTTATCATGACGAACCACACGCATGCCACGACCACCACCACCGCCAGATGCCTTGATAATGACCGGGTAACCGATACGTTTGGCAAAGGCTTTATTCTTGGTAGTGTCGTCAGTCAATGGGCCGTCAGAGCCAGGTACGCAAGGTACACCAGCTTTCTTCATCGCGCTTATTGCTGAAACTTTATCACCCATCAGGCGAATAGTTTCGGCACGTGGGCCGATAAAGATGAAACCTGAACGTTCTACCTGTTCGGCAAAATCAGCATTTTCAGACAGGAAACCATAGCCGGGGTGAATAGCCACCGCGCCGGTGATCTCAGCCGCAGAAATGATTGCCGGGATGTTCAGATAGCTTTTAACAGAAGGTGCGGGACCAATACAAACAGTCTCGTCAGCCAATAACACATGTTTAAGATCACGATCCGCAGTAGAGTGAACTGCCACAGTTTTGATCCCCAGCTCTTTACAAGCTCGCAGGATACGCAGCGCAATCTCACCACGGTTAGCGATTACGATTTTATCAAGCATGGAACGCCTCGTTACTCGATGACGACAAGAGGCTCGTCGAATTCAACCGGCTGACCGTTTTCAACCAGAATGGCTTTTACAGTACCGGATTTATCTGCTTCGATTTGGTTCATCATTTTCATCGCTTCAACGATGCAAAGAGTGTCACCAGCAGAAACTTTCTGACCTACTTCAATGAAGGCTTTAGCATCCGGGCTCGGGGTGCGGTAGAAGGTACCGACCATTGGGGAGCGCACGATATGGCCACTGATTGCTGCTGGTGCAGCCGCTTCAGCAGGTGCTGGTGCAACGGCGGCAGCCAGTGCGGGCTGTTGCTGTGGTGCAGCAAAAGCATATGGCTGTTGCATCATTGGGTAGTTTGGTGCGGCGGGAGCACGACTGATACGTACTGACTCTTCGCCTTCTGAGATTTCCAGCTCTGAAATGCCGGACTCTTCAACCAGTTCGATCAGTTTCTTAATCTTACGAATATCCATGAGTGTGATTCCGTACTCTTTGTGTGTTGCATTAGTTGGATTTTGACAAGCGATTTACCGCTGCCTGTAAAGCAAAGTTGTAGCCATCTGCGCCAAGTCCACAGATTACGCCAACTGCAATATCAGAGAGATATGAATGATGACGGAAAGGCTCCCGGGCATGCACGTTAGATAAATGGATCTCGATAAACGGGATCTGTACACCTAACAATGCATCACGCAGTGCCACGCTGGTATGCGTAAACGCTGCTGGGTTGATCAGGATAAAATCGGTATTACCCCGTGCCTGATGAATTCTATCGATCAGCGCGTGTTCTGCATTTGACTGCAAATGAGACAGCGCCACATCCAATCCCTGGGCTTGAGCCTCTAACTGACTGACAATCTCAGCCAATGTAGTGTAACCGTACTTTTCCGGTTCACGCGTTCCAAGCAGATTCAGGTTAGGGCCATTCAGAAGCAAAATGTGCAACTTATCCGACATTGTGCTGGTATCTCCGGCAATTAGTCCATCATCGTAAAAAATAACCTGATGTCACCGATTTGTCACCTTTTTACGACGAATTTGACACTGCGATCGGCACTAAGGTCGGGCATTATAATGATATCGTAGCAATTAGCAGCTAAATACTGGTCTTATCAGCGAAGATATTCAATAGAAAAGAGTGCGAACTGTGCGTTCAGCATTATTTATGACGGGAAGAATCATGATAAGTTCCGGCCACTAACGGCACCATTGCCGAAATTTTTTATAGCGTAGTGCCAGCAATATAACCGCCGCCACGGCGTAGATAATCGGCAGTGGCGAAAGCGTTTTCACCGACCAAAGATAATGAATTGGCGCAAGGATGGCGACAACATACACCAAATTATGCAGTTTTTGCCAGTTGGGTCCCATTTTCCGTTGCGCCCATAAGGTGGAGGTGGCGGCCAGTGATAGTAACAATAACCAACTGATAATTCCCAATGTCAGATAGGGGCGGGTGACCAGCTCGCGCCCCAGCAGGCCAATATTACTCAGCCCCAGTTCCAGCAAGGAGTAGCTGACTAAATGCAGGGTTCCCCAGGCAAAACACCATAAGCCTAATAACCGGCGGCAGCGGATCAACAGGGGCTGTTTACCATAACGCGCCAGCGGCGTGACCACTAAAGTGGCTAGCAATAGTTTCAGTGTCATGCGGCCGGTAAAATGCTGAATATCTTTGGCGGGGTCGGCACTGAGCCAACCCTGATTAACCGATAAAATAAGCCACAGCAAAGGCAGCGCTGCTGCCAGCCAGATAGCCACTTTTAACCCTTTAATCTGCCGTAGACTCAGGCGCATCAGAAATTCTCCCGCAGATCCAAGCCACGGTAGAGGGATGCAACTTGGTCCGCATAACCGTTGAACAGCAGAGTAGGTTGGCGCTGCACATCAAGGATACCGCCGGCGCCGATAAAGCGCTCAGTAGCTTGCGACCAACGCGGATGATCGACATGGGGATTCACATTGGCATAAAAACCATACTCGTTAGGCGCACTGAGGTTCCAAGTGGTGGGCGGCTGATCATGGGTCAGGCGAATATGAACGATAGATTTTATCCCTTTAAAACCATATTTCCACGGTGTGATAAGCCGCAGCGGGGCACCATTTTGCGGTGGCAGGGCTTTGCCATACACCCCCAGAGTCATAAAGGCGAGTGGATGCATAGCTTCATCCAGTCGTAAGCCTTCGACATACGGATATTTTAGCCCGCCACCAATAAAACGGTCTTCCTGTCCCGGCATCTGATCCGGTGCATACAGCGTTTGAAATGCGACATAGCGGGCATTACTGGTCGGTTCAACCAGCTTGAGCAGTTTCCCTAACTCAAAACCAATCCACGGCACCACCATGGACCAGGCTTCGACGCAGCGCATACGATAAATGCGTTCTTCCAGCGGGAAGCGTTTTATCAGGTCATCGATATCCAGTGTCATTGGTTTAGCCACATCACCGTCGATACGTATCTGCCAACCCTCAGTTTTTAGCGTGCCAGCATTGGCGGCGGGATCAGCTTTATCCAGACCAAATTCGTAGAAGTTATTGTAACCAGTCACTTTCTCTTCCGGTGTCATCGCCAGATCCGGGTGGTACACCGTTGATTTGGTAAACTCCAGTGGCTTACCTGAGGGCGCTTTAGGGCGATCATTGCCTTTAAACCATGCTAACAAGTCGGCCTGTGCCGCGGTGGGCAAGGCCAGTGACGCCGCCGTGATCCCCAACGCCTGCAACACCTTGCGGCGCTGATAGAAAATACTTTCTGGCGTGATGTCAGCTTCGGTCAGCTTGCGTGGTTTGGTACTGCTACCACGAAGACTATTTTTTGAATGAGAGAAAAAGTTGTGCATAGACCTACTCCATTGGGCAGGGGAGTCATACTGACCGTTATGG
>NZ_JAZGQE010000072.1:0-21646 GCF_048593885.1 Yersinia sp. 1252 StPb PI
CGTTAGCATTTTCAGCGCGAGAACCGCTAAGCAATGCCAGTGGTTGTACCGGAGGACGGATGTCCAACTGTTTGCCCTTGATAAATCTTACTGGTTTTCTGTGAGCTATCTTTTGTCAAACTACCAAAACCAGCCTGCTTAAAGAACTCGCCCATATTTCCAACTGCGCCAGCATTAGGAACATATGGCACTTTCTTATTCGGCAAGAGAATACCCGCCAGCATTCCGCCTGTTGCTTCAAGAGCAAGCTGGTTACCTTGAGCCGCTTCTTTCACCTGTCCTGCAACCGCTGACCAGGTTTCACTCTTCATCAGGGCTTTCAGCGTATCTGCCGCAGCCTGATTTTTACCTGCCAGATCGTTTAATGCCTGAGTGCAGTAACTGTCTCCCATGGCACATGAGGTGAGCGCCATCGCCGCATCAGCGCCGTAATCTGCTCCGCCTAATATCGCATCACCTGTGTCAGCCGTCGCATTAATTATACTGTTAACGATAGCGGAGAGTGTGCCTTCACCCAGCTTGTCTCTTACCTGATCTTTCAGGTTGCTCGTAACCTGCTTAACAGACTCACGGGCTTGATCTCCACTTAGGGAGTTATTCTCCACCACCGTTTTACCGGTCTGTGCCCCTGCTACTGTATCCGCTGTACTGTCACCAATCAATCCAGCCGCCAATCCAGCCGCCAGTGTCGCCAGCGCCGAGACCGTTTGTTTTTCCGTTTCGCTCAGTTCGCTAACCGGCTTACCATAGGCATTTATTGCAATCATGCCTATCAGTTCGCCTGTCACCGCGCCACCCGCACCAACCAGCGCGTTATTACCCTGTGCCGCTGCCAGTGCGGCATTGACCGCCGCGTGTGCCAGTGTGCGCGATACCGGATCGTTAGGCAGGGTATCGGCGATAAGTTTAGTGATATACGGTGCAGCACCATTCGCCAGTGCCGCCGCCATATTGCCACCTGACAACCCTTGTACTGCCGCCGTTGCTGCCTGCATGGCACGTTGCACTGCGCCGCCGGTTCCTAAACCTGACTCGTTAAACGCCTGATTGTAAGCCGTCTGGTAAATCTGCTGGTTGATGTCCTCAGCAGTGGGGACTTGGCCTGGGTTGGCCTTCGCCCACTGTTTTTCTGCCGCAGCAATATCTTCAGGCTTCACGTCCTTCATTTTCTCATTCGCCGCGTTGGTCGCAATAATCTTGCCTTGCGTCCGCGCAATATCCATTGCCTGACCGCCTATCTCGCCAATCAACTGCGCTTCTTTCAGGCGATTCTGCTCTTTCTCTTTATCAAAGATAGGATTGATGCTGCCATTGGCATTGTCGGTGTCGCGGCTCAGGTCATCGACATTCTGCTGTTGTTTATCGGTATCACGGATGGTGATGGTACCCTCACTGACCGCTGCCTGCGTGATACCTTCGGCATGGCCGTCATTACCCAGACCCGACAGCACCACGCTGCCCAGATTGCTCAGCAGGTCAGACCCCACCGGACCACCGGTACTCAGGCTACCGCCCTGATGTTCAGCCTTGAAATCGGCTTTATTTTCAATGTCACTGAAGCCGAGCGTGCCGGTATCCAGACTGTTTTTGCTCTTGTCCGCGGTGCTGGCAATCACTGCGCCATCGAGCTGAGTGTGTTCACCCACGGTGATATCAAAGCCGCCAGAGCCTGCAAAAATACCGGTCTGCTCCTGTACCGAGTCATAATTGCTGTGCAGCTTATCTTTACTGATGCTCAGGTTGGCAGAGCCACCGCCGCCGACCACCGCCATGCTGACACCGCCGCTGGTACTGGTCTGCTTCGCATCATAGTTATCGCTGTCTTGCTGGCTTTGCAGCAGCAAGTCACGGCCGACATCGACCTTGACGGTTTCACCGCTGGCTTGCGCGCCTATCAGCGAAGTATCACGCCCGCTGCTGAGCGACAGTGTGCCGCCTGTGTCAATCTGGGTTTCAGTCCAGAAGGTGCCGTCGCCGTGCTCATTGCCCTGACCCTTGTTGGCATTGGCAAAGATGCTCAGACCACCGCCAGCGCTACCGAACCCCAGACTGACCCCCACACTGCCACCGCTGCTGCTGTTGCTGCCGTCGGTTTTCTGCGTGTTGGCGGCACCGAGCAACAGCACATCACGCGCCGCATCCAGGGTGGTATCGCCACCGGCTTTGAGCTGGCTGCCTTGCACCACAATATCGCCGCTGTTCGCCGGGTTTCCCTCACCGGTGGCCGTCACGCTCAGGTTGTTGCCCGCCGTCAGGGTCGAGCCCGTCACATTGGTCTGTTCCTGATGTTGCTGCGAGGCCGATTTTTGTGAGCCTAATGAAGCACTGACGCCGAACATGCTGGCAGTATCGCCCCCTTGCGCCTGCACCAACTGGCCTGCTTGCACCGCCTGCGCACCACTGAGTGCCGCTTTAACCCCTTGCAGCGCAGACAGTCGGCCATTGCTCTCTTCGCGGGCATCTTTAGCGGTGGTGACCGCGGTATTGAGGGCGCTGCCAACCGCGCCAGACAGTGCCAGTGTCAGGCCGCTACTTTTTTGCTCAACGGTATGGGTCTGGCTGCTTTGATTCTCCGCCGCCAAAATAGCGACGTTTTTACCGGTCAGACTGATGTCTTTACCGGCTAACACGTCAGAGCCTTGCACCGTCAGGTCTTCACCGGCGGTCATGCTGACATTGCCCAGTACGCTGCCCACCGTGCTGCCCACGTTGGAGATAGATTTGCCAGTGTCGGTGGTTTTTTGGCTGTTGCTGCCCACCGTGACACCAATCCCGCCGGTACTCATCAGGCCGGATTTTTTCTGCTCGAACAGGTGAGACTCGCTCTCGCTCTGTTGCGCTGTGCCGACGGTGATGTTTTCTTTTGCGCGCAGGTTAATATCGTTATCGGCCACCACATGACTGCCGATGACCGCGATATTGTTGCCGCTGACATCAATGCTGCCTGCCGATAGCATGGAGCCGGCCGCCAGTGTCTGGCTAATACTGTCTTCGGTACGCGTGGTGGTGCTGGAGGCCAGCCCTTTTTTGCTGCCGGTATGAGTGCGCTGCGCATCATGCTGTTCAGTCTGGGTGGTGAGGGTGACATCGCCGCCCGCCGCCAGCTTCAGCGCACCGTCGGTTTGTACCGCACTGGCACTGATATTGATGTCTTTTGCCGTCTGCAACTTGATATCGCCGGTGGCGTTCAACTGGCTGCCGCGCAGCGTTTCATCGTAGAGATCCACTGAACTGGTATGGCGCTTGCTCGACGATTCGCCAGTGACGTGCAGGCTGTCGGTGGCTGCACTGAGGTTAATATTCTGCGCCTGCACATCCACCGTGCCGGCGTTAATGTTAGCCCCCACCGCAGTCAGATTGTCGACGTTGGCCGTCAGCGCACCGCCAACATTCACCTCGCTGCCCAGATGGCGGATATGCTCACTGGTCGAACTGCCACGGCCATCATGGGTGCTTATCTGGTCGCGAGTTTGTACGGTATTCAGCAGCCAGTCGCCGCCGGTATTCACCTGAAGATCCTGACCGACATTGAGGCTGGCACCTTGCATGATAAAATCACGTTCGGTATTGATAGTCGCGTTATGACTGACATTGATACTCGCCAGCGGCCCCAGTACGGTTTGGCTGCGCTGAACTGCACCATTATCACTGCTGAGTTGCTCACTGCTGGTGCGCAGGATCACATCGCGCCCGCTATCGAGTTGCAGGTTAGTGGCATTTAACCGCGCGCCGGTCAGGTCAATATCGCTGTTGAGCGTACTGAGCAGCATATTGCCACCGGCCTGAAGTAAGCCGCCATTGCTGGTCAGGGTGATATCTTTTGCCATGTCAATGTGCAGATCATTGCTGGCTTTAATCGCCCCCTGATTGGTGAAACCCTGCATATCGGTGAGTTCGATATTATTCGCGGCAATCAATGCGCCGTTGGCACGCAAGTCGCCTGGTTTCACCCCCGCCAGATACACCACCGGTACCAGCACGGTTTGCCCGGCGACTTCGCGGCTCTCCATCAACACGATATTGCGGGTCAATGCCGCCATCTGCTCGGCACTGAGGTGGGTGCCAAGGGCAAGATTGAACGTCTTGCTGTACTCGAGTCCCGCCGCAAACAGTTGCTCGAACTGTTCTTGTGCACTGCGGTAATCACTGGCGACCGCCTGACCGGTCAGTGCCAGTACCTGATCCCGCACCAGACGCTGTTCATAGGCGTTATCCCCCAGGCGTTTGAATATCACATCCGGGTTACTATTCAACTGCTGGAGCACGTAGTCTGATCCGCGCCAGTTATTCAGATTGGCAAACGCCGGGTTAGTTTCAATCAGATAACCGCCGCTGACTGTGTAGTCGGTATTGAACTTATACAGTCCACCGTTGGGCTGTGTCAGGGAGATACCGTTAAACTCGATGGCGATATCTTTTCCGCTATTGTCGCTACCTTTAGGGGGCGCAATGGCACCAGGGTTGGCACTGTTATTGATCGTGGTGCCACTGCCGCTGAGGGTTTGTGCGGTGATGCTTGACGCATATTGGTTAGTCGCGCGCTCACTAACCTCAGGGCCCCAAGAGGTGCCCCATAAATCGCCTTTGTAGGTCCGATAACGCCACTCACCCGTGGATGTTGTTTGTTCAATCAGGCGTTGTGCATTCCCCCAACCATCCTGGTTCAGGGTGACACCCGAAAGATCAATCTCTCCCTGCGCACTGATTTTACTCCAGAAGTTCTCCAGCGTACCCACTTGTGGGGTCAGGTTCCCACCGGCCAGCAGTTGCGCCTCTGGGCTAATGTTATCGATGCTGTTATAGGCGATAGTCGATGTATAATCGGTGCCAATATAGTCGCTATTCATCGAGCCGCCATGAGGCGGTTCAGCATAGCGTCCCCCCGGAATATCAGGGTTTTCTTCTGACCAGACCGCGGACCCATTCACGGTGTCGGCCACAACAAAGTTGCTATTGGCGGTGAGAATATGACGGCGATTGGTCAGTGTCGTGGCGTAAATCAACATATCTTTGCCGGATTCAATCAAACCCGAAATATTGAGCACCTGAGCCGCCGCCAGATAATTGCCGCTATTGTCCAACGCGCCCGCAAAGATAACCTTGCCCATGCCTAAAAGGGTGGTGGTTGGGGCGGAATCAGTGTTGGTGACGGTATCACTGTTTTCAATTACCGGTGCCAACAAGGCTAAGGTGCCGTTTTCATCGGTGGCACCGATCAGGGCACCAGGGCCGGAGTTGGTAATACGCTCCCGTGCTTTAAGCGTGGCTTCGGCACTGATCAGGGTGCCGGTGTTGAACAAGGTATTGGAGTCGGTATCGAGTCGCCCGCGGGTTAATATCTCACCACGGTTAATCAATGCGCCCGTTGCGCTGAGGCTGGCTTGCGTCGCAATAATATGGCCGCTATTGAGCAAGCTGCTTGAACCGGTGCTGAGTTTGCCGCCCGCTAATAACTGCCCGTCATTGGTTAACGCGCCGCGGGTGGTTAAGGTTAAATCATGTCCGGCCTGCAGTGTCGAGTCGGCCAGATTGCTGAAATCACGCTGTAAATCAAGGGTCAGATCCTGACTGGCAACTATCTTGCCTGCGTTATTGTCAAGCTGGCCCAGATTCAATGCGATGTTATTCGCCGCCAGTGTGCCACTCTGGTTATTGAGGGTTTGCCCGACACTTGCCCCCGCATTAATGGTCAGCGTTCCAAGGGCGAGAATATTGGCGCGCTGCGTACTGATATCGCCACTGTTGGCGGTGATGTCTATCTCTCGGGCTTGGGTATGGCTGTCGGTCAAATCAACCCGGCTACCGGTTAGCGTCATCGCACCGGCGGCGAGGGTCTGCCCTTGCGCGATCAGCTCCTGACGGGTGTTTATCCTCAAGTCACCACTATCCATCAGGCGGCCATCACTTTGTACACCCGCCGCTAACAGGCTGCCCCCGTTGCTATCCAGGCGCTGTGCATTGACCGCCACATTGCCTTTAGATAGCAGGGTGCCACCCCGGTTATCCAGATAACCCGGCAGATTCAGATTGAAGTCCGTAGTACCGGTTTGCGCTATCACCCCGCCGACATTGGAGAGCGATTGGGCGCTAAGCGTGACCCTCTCCGCAATCAGTCTGGCGCTGTCGGTACGTAATAGCGCGGCGGTTGAGGCAGACAGGTTGCCACTGGCTAACAGTTCAGCGCCGGTGAGATCGATAGCGCCACCTTGCGCGGTGAGTGTCAGGTCACGGCTCTGTGTTTGGCTGCCACTAAGATCGATACTGTGCGCGTTAAGTACTTGCGCCGTGCCGCTAATATTTTTGCCTTGGGCGGTTAACATCCCGCTGGCATCAACGCGCAAGGTGCCACTGGTGATCGCGCTGTTGTCGGACTTGACACCGGCACCCAGTACCGAGTTGCGGCTACTATTGACTTCTGCCGCGCGCAGCGAGGTATCACCCGCCGCCGCGACAGTGCCGGTGTTACTCAACTTGCCTGCGGTGGTGAGCTGGGTATTGCCCTGCGCATAGAGCACACCTGCGTTCGCTATACCGGCGGCGGTCTTCACCGCCAGATGTTGAGCACTGTTGATCTGGCCGCTGTTGACCAGCATGCCATCCGCCGTGATAGTGATATCGCCGGCTGACGCCCCTATCTCACCGGCATTGCGCACCCCGACACCGCTTTCAGTGCCGATCAGGCGAATTTTACCGGCGTACATGCCACCCAAATTGGCGACATCCACCGCCATGGTAGGGCGGGCGCTGCCATCGTCGGCTTTAGTGGTGATATTTTGGTGCGCGGCGTCAACCTGATTGCGTCCGGCGGTGACTTTTAGATCATTGGCCCAGAGACCGGCATTGACTTTGACCGAACGGGCAATCAGGTCGGTATGGTCCTGACGACTGCTGTCCAGACCTTTGCCCTGAATAACAATCTCCCCCCGATCCACATCGTAGCCAGTGAGTTGGCCGTTATTGAGCTGTGCCTGACCGGTGGTTAAGGTCGCACGGTTGGCGTTGATAAAGCCGCAGCCATCACAGGTAATGCCTGATGGGTTGGCGATAACCACCTGCGCTTTGCGGCCAGCGACCTCGATATAACCGTTAAGTTTACTCGGGTCGCGGCTGTTGACTTCGTTGAGGATAATACTGGCCTCACCGCGTGCCAGCGACGGGTTGCCGTTGACAAAACCACCGAGTTGGGTCTGGTTGACACCGTGGCCGTTATTGAGGATCACGCCGCGATTATCGACATCGAACTGGCTGTAAACGTTACGCGAAACCCCACCGCTGCTAGGCGTCTGGATATTGACCTGTGGCGTACCGTTGGCACTGCTGATAATGGTCGGCTGTTGGTTACCCGGCGCACTGGCATCGGCGACAATATTGGCTTGCGCGGATAACGAGACGCAGCCCAAGGCCAGTAACAGACTAAAACTCAGCGACGATAAGGCACTGATACGGCGGCGTTGAGTATGCCCAAGACCTGACGAGGGCGATGAGGCGGCCCGACCGGAGGCGGCGATATCGGCTACCACCATTAATAAGCCACGCGCCTTGTTAAATACGATACGGTACAGGTTCTTATTCATGGTCATTCTCAAAAGGTTATCCCCTTCGTCCTTGAAGCTACAGGGGTGTTAGCTGCACTCACTCACCCGAATCACTTACTTGAGTAAGCTCATCGGGATGAGTTTGCTGGCTGCCTACCTGCAACTCCAATGACTTTGGGTGCAATAAAGGAGTATTAGTATTGCCAGTTCAGGTTAAAGCCCACAGTCACCGAGTCGGTTTTGAATCCGTCGGGTTTAGACAGCGGCTTGCCAGCAAACAGGTCATAACGGGTATTCAGCACAGTGCCGCGCACACCGACGACACTGCCCGCCAGATGGTGGCCCAGCAGATAAGGGTCGCTGCGACCGCTGACCTCGCCGTAATCCACGCCGACATACAGTTCATGGCCTGGTAGCGGGGTATACCAGCCGAGATCATTGCGTACCGTCCAGCCGCGATCGGCATTCAGCGTGCGTTCGCCATCAAACCCGCGCACTGACCAGCGGCCACCGATAGAGAATTGATCCTGTGGCGTCAGGGGTGTGTTGGTGCTTTGCCGCTGATATTGCAGGTTGTAATGGACGTTTTGCGTCGCAATCACAAAAGGAATATCCAGTTGCGCATTCAAACGCAGAATTTTGCTCAGGGCAGTGGCTTCGCCGAAATACTCTTCTTGTGCCGGTACTGCACCCAACCAGCGGGTGCCACGCTGGTAACTGATACCTGCGTCCAGTGTGGCCTGCGAGATAAAGTGGCGATGTTCCAGCCCGACACGCCAGGCTGAGGTGCGGCGGCGCTGCACTTCAATTTCGGTATCATTGATATAGTTTTTCGACGAGCGGGTCAGCACATCGTAGGTCAGGGTGGTTTTTTGGCTGGCATTACGGTGCAGCAGGCGGCTGAGTTGCAGCGTTACGTTCTCCGTCTCCCCCCGGTAATGGATATCGCCATTCAGACCCGCCACCGTTTGGTGGTAGTCATAGCTGCTGGCGGTCATGCCCGCGGTCCAGTAACCGAACGGCAGCGAGTAGTGGCCAGTCAGGTTATTGGTGCCTTTATCGCCGCGATTCTTTATTGAACCGCCAGCCGAGACATAAAACAGGTCACTCAGAGAGAGCGGGTTATCGAGAAACAGTGTCGCGCCACCTTGATAACGGCCGGTGCTGCGGGTGCCAGAGTCATCCAGTGAGGCTGCCAGCCGCCACATTTTGCGCTGCTGCCAGTTCAGGGCGATATCGGTCTCGCCGGGGGCATCACCCGGGATCAATTCCATACTGGCTTGCACGGTGGGGACGCGCTGCAGGTTCTCCAGTCCTTGCTCGATATCACGCAAATCCAACAGGTTACCGGGGCGGGCAGGGAAGGCACTGAACAGCGTGACATGGCGGTCACTGCCCTGCGTCAGCTCAACATGGCGTATTGTGCCGGGCACGACGTGTAACGCCAGCGTGCCGCTGTTTAAGTCCTGCTGCGGAGCCAGTACCCGGGTAGTCACATAGCCGTGGTCGATCAGGCGGTTTTGCATCTGGCTCATCAGCAGGTTAATGCCCTGGCCCCCCAAACACTGGCCTTGCGCCTGATTGGCGATGCGTTGCAGTGGCAACCAGCGGGGTAAAGGCTCTGCGCCACTGATTTTTATACGATCAATGGCAAAGCAGGGCTTTTCAACCGGAAAGACAATCCGGTCCAAAGTGGCCGCCGGTGCCGATAAGCGCACATCCGGTGTAGAGGGGGCCAGACGCTCTTCCAGTGCCCGTTGCCGGGCCTGTTGATGAATACTTTGCTCAACGGGGGGGAATTCCGCGCCATAACTGACAGGCGAAATAGCCAGTAACGGGAATAACACACTCGTGATAAAGGAGAAATAACAGGCGCGCAGCACAGGGCATATCCTCTTTGCCCGGCTGGGGCAGAATAAAAGGGCTGAATAAAATTTCGCCGCATTATGCCTAGGTAAAAGTTATTTTCAATCTATTTTCAGAATATAAGAAAATATGAGAAATAACTCGTGTGATGCATGGGAAGTATCCTACAAAAAAGGCGTTTTTTTGTGGGAAATATCTTGTTGATTGTCTTTTTTTGAATAAAAAATAAAAGAGAGGGAGTAATAAATGTCGCTGTAAATAAGATGCCCCTCAGAGGAGGGGCAGAAAAATTAGAACCGCAGGCGGAATCCGATATTAGCTGTTACCGGTGTTTCAATTTTTGAACCATTGAGATAATTCACTTCAGCAAAAATAGAAGTGTTACTGGCAACGGTGGCATCAATACCCACACCATATTTGCCGACATTACCGGAGAAATTGTTATCGAAGCCAATACCGTTAATGGCGACGGTATTCGTTTTGATAAACTCACGGGCAATAGCCAGTTTAACGTAAGGCTTGACTGCCATTTGATTGACGGTATAAGAAGCCGACAATATCGTGCCTAACTCACCTTGCACACTGTCTGCTTTCGCCACGTCCGCAGCCATTCCGTTACTGAGGGTATAATCTGCACTACCTATACGTGAATAACTCACTTTGCCATAGGGTTCCAGTACCAGGTTGTTATAAACAGGTAACTGATAGCCACTTTCTACCGAGGCGGTAAACGCATTCTGGCTGTATTCCGCCCGCGCGCTTTGCGTACTCAGTTCATTATTAAAACGGTTAGCTTTCAACACCGTATCAATATAAAGTCCGCTTTTATCCAGGTAGGTTAAGTAGAGGCCACCACTGTAACTGCGAATATCACCATTGGCACCCGCACTGTGAGTGGCTTTGACATCGGATGAACTGTAGCCGGTAAATGCCCCAATTAGCACATTACCCCGGTTCAATCCCAATTGTTTATCTGCCCCGATCTCCATACCGTTCAAGGTATTCTTGAAAGCGACGTTTTTATTGTCGGACAAGCGGCTATCATCGGTGAGATAACGCGCCCAAACGCCGACGGTGCCATCAGCATCGGTTTTCAACTCGCCCTGGCGCTGGCGTAAGGTACTTAATTCCGCATTCAGGATATGCCGTGGTGCTGCCGCCATATTCAACACACCTTGTGCCGCAGAACTGAGCACGGGAACCGCCGTGTTTGGCCTGTTCGGCGTTATGCCGGGGAGATCGGCTGCCTTGGTAGCCAAATACCAGTCAGTACTGCCATTGCTTTCCTGACTGTATAGCCCGTATTGGTAAACGCCTAAATCCACCACCCCGCCCGCATTAAGTAAACGGAACTGAGCATCGCCACGATTAATATGCACCAAGGCCAGGCTGTTGGCAGATTGCGGTTCTTTACCGCTGCCCTGAACGGTAATACCAAATTGGCCGGTCGCCTGCTGCGAGACCGTAATAAAATCACCGGCATTGCTGGCAAGTTGGGTAGTCATCGCAAAATTACCCTGACCAGACAGATTCTCTATCTCCAGCCGGTTAAATTGCCCGCCGGCAGAATAGGGCAGCAGGTTGATATCCCCCCCTTGCATCGTCACATTATTGATGCGGGTAACCAGCACCGGCCCCAAGACTTCAGGAGGAGAAACCGGCACCACACTTGCTCCTATCCAGGAAGGGCCAATGTCGACTAAGCCAGCCACATTGAGGTTCTCAATGGTGACATTGGCAGGCAGGGCAGGATTGTTGGTGGTCACATCGCTGGTATAGGTATCGTTATTGGTAATAAACAGTTCCGCACCCGCCGCGATATTAAGATAACCTTTCGACTGGCTATTGAGTCCCAGACTCATATGACCGCCATTATTTATCTGGCTATCTGTCACGATCCCTGCGGTTTTAACCTCAAGCAACCCGCCCTGATTAACCACAGTACCGGTTGCAAAAGCATCGGTAACCTGTAACCAACCGCCATCACCCACGGTGGTATTATTGGCTGTACCGGCACTGCTCCCGTTGGTGATAGCAATTGCGACTCTCGTCGTTATTCCATTATTGGTGGAGCCATAAACCCAGCCATTATTAATGACGCCACCGTTACGCACAATTTGTTCGCCACTATCGACGACTTCATTGTTGACGGTTATTCCCTCTACCATCGGTGTAAAAGCCAATACCTGAACAGGTAATGTAACCAAAGACAGACTAATTGCTCCAGCCAAAAATGTTTTGTCCATAAAACCTCAAAAAGATTAAACGTAATGTAATGATGTTATGTAACCCGTTGCAAAAAGAGAGGCTCTGCCCTTGGGACAGATTAAATATAATGTTTATCCGTGGTGATATGCCTTGGGAGGAAATACGCTGAGTCTCAAGAGTTATTTACTCTAGATAAAAGAATATTACCTTATATTTTTGCGCGATGAAGGTATCACATTTTCTCTTGGAACTATAATAGGATTAAAGCTGTTTTTTGATAGATGCGGCAAAGAATGAAGTGAGTTCCTATTGTGTGAGAATAGTCTTGATTGGGATCAAGAAAAGTCTTAAATAACATCAAAACTATTCTTGTAAATAACACCAGATCTATTACTGGTAGTGATGTGATGGGAAATAGTGGCGGGCGCTGTTGGTTGAATAATGAAATTAATTGCGGCTATATGGCCTTAATGGAATAACTATCTGAAGCAAAGTCATTTATTGGAAAGCAAAACCGAAGGTTATTGAAGTCGCAGGCAAGCGGTACACCGATTCTAATGAGCGTCATTTGAATAAGTGTCTGTAGCCCGCTGCGGCTTCAAGGATGGCGGATATTTAGGCTATTTCTGGATTCACCCATGAAGAACCTGATAACACGCCACCATCAATGGTAATCGCTTGCCCGGTCAAATAGGCCGAGGCAGACGAGCTTAAAAAGAGTACCGCGCCAATCAAATCATCTGGGTTACCTAAACGCCCTTGCGGAATAAAGTTCTGGAACCATTTTGAGCGATATTCGTCATCCCACAAGGGGCGTGTAAATTCGGTTTTAATAAAACCAGGTTCAATCGCATTAACTTGAATATTGTCACCCACCCATTCGCGTGCCATCGCCTTGGTTAATTGGCTGACGGCTGCTTTTGATGCGGCATAAACAGAGATCGTATTGAATGCATGTTTCGCGCTAAGTGAGCTGATATTAACGATTTTACCGCCACCCTGTTTCGCCATATAGGGTTGGACGGCTTGTGCCAAAAAGTAGACGCTACGTAAATTAATATCAATGATTGCATCAAAGTCTTCAGCAGTGACATCTTTGATAGGTTTTCTGCGATTGACACCGGCACTGGTGAGCAAGACATCAATCTGCCCCAGTTTGTCATAAAGGGTATCGACCAACTGTCGGCAAGCCGCGACATCACTCAAATCAGCGGTAATCGATAAGGCGTTGCCTCCTTCAGCTTCAATCGCTTCTTGCACCGGTTTGATTCGTGCGATGTCAATATCGTGTAATGCCACGGTAGCACCAGCATTTGCCAGCGCCTTACTCAGCACACTGCCAATCGCTCCGCCTGCCCCAGAAACCAGCACCACTTTGCCCTGTAAAGAAAACAACTTATCAATAATATTACTCATAGATACCTTCAGATAGTGGCCTGCTGACGCGACTGCCAGCATTGAAATAAAATGTTAAACGCCGTATTTCCACGGGAAGCTATAATTCAACGGCACGGGCGGGATCAATAATCCATTCACTCCAAGAACCTACATAGTGTTTGGCATCCCCCAGACCGGCATGCGCTACAGCCAACAGATTCTGTGCCGCAGTGACCCCAGATCCACAGTAAAATATTGTGTGCTCAATCGGCACATCCCCCAATAAGCGGGTGTAATGCTGGCGTAACTCTTGTGGTGAGCGAAATTGCCCATTGCTATCGAGCGTGTTCGCACGGTCAGCCAACCTGGCGCCAAGAATGTGACCACGAACGGGATCATGATAGACCCCCCCTCCATGGAATCCCTCTTGCGAGCGGGAATCAAATACCGCCCACTCAGGGTTCTGGCGAACGTTATCGACCTGCGTTACGTTCGCAATATAATCAGGGCGCTCTTGCGCAACGAAAGTGGCAAAAGCCGGTGTCGGGATCTCGATGGTGGTTGGGTAACCGGACTTAAGCCATAAAGGCCAGCCGCCATCCAATACCGCCACCGCATCATGTCCCAACCAGCGCAACATCCACCATGTTCGTGATGCAGCCATCAATCCCCCGCTTGCGTCATACACAATAACTTGGGTGTTGGGGCCAATTCCCCACTGTGACAGCGTTTTTGCAAACACATCAATTTGTGGCAGTGGTCGCCGGCCGGTATGCCCTGGAATGACGGTGCCAGATAAATCAGTGGCCAAATTTGCATAGTGAGCACCGGGGATGTGCCCCACCAAGTACTGACTTTGCCCCCAACTTTCATCATCCAGCGTGAAACGTGCATCCAAAATGACCCAATCGGTATCATGTAGATGTTCA
Source organism: Yersinia sp. 1252 StPb PI (assembly GCF_048593885.1). Lineage (NCBI taxonomy): Bacteria > Pseudomonadati > Pseudomonadota > Gammaproteobacteria > Enterobacterales > Yersiniaceae > Yersinia > Yersinia sp. 1252 StPb PI. The sequence continues at coordinate 13,916 of NZ_JAZGQE010000072.1, forward strand.
GCTAATTCTTTGGCAGAAATTATTGTTTTGTATGTCATAAAACCCCCTGGTAAAAATAACGGGTCTGCGCTTATACCGGCAGGCCGGGTAGTGGAATATGTTCCGCAATCAACCCCTGCGTTCTTAAGGCATGCCAAAATGCTGTTGGAATAGGGTGCTGAAAACTCAATGAATTTTGCGTAACTTCAGCGAATCTGGCGGGGCCGTACAGCACACTGGTGACGGCACTGAATCCTAACGGAAATTGCAAGGCGGCGGCCGCGAGTGGCACCGCAAAGTCAGCCGAGACGGCTTGCAGTTTTTTGACTCTATCAGCAACAGAAACCGGTAATTTGCCATAGTCATAACGTGCGCCATCATGGATGCCGGTCGCCAAGACACCGGAGTTAAATACGCCGCCAATGACAATACCGGCCCCTTGTTGTTGCGCCCGCAATAGCTCGTCAGCGTAGATCTCTTGCTCCAGTAAGGTGTAGCGAGACGCTACCAGAAACACATCTAAGGGATAGCGATCCAGAAAGCGGTTAATCATACCCGGCTCATTAATTCCAGCCCCGAACGCGGCAATCTCACCGGCTGCTTTCAACTCTTCCAATGCCCTGAAGCCGCCAGACTCCAGCTCTTTTAACTTGCCAAGTAACGCTTGCTCATGGGGGAAATAGCCAGTATCTAAGTCATGGATATATAAAATATCGACTTTATTGATCCCCAATCGCTGTAGGCTGTCTTCATACGAGCGCAAGATGCCGTCATAGGTGTAATCATGGACATGATCAAAGGCCAGGCCACCTTGCCAGGGTGCTGTTTGGAAGGTGTTACGCGCGCGAGGCGCTAGCAGGCGTCGGCCTACTTTGGTTGACAGCACATAATCGTCACGATGCTTTCTATACAGAAATCGCCCGGTTCTATGCTCTCCTTGGCCGCGCCCATACCAAGGTGCGGTGTCATATAAGCGGATACCACTATTCCATGCGGTTTCTAGCGTTGCTTGCGCATCCTGTTCAGTAATTTCTTCGAACAATTCGCCGAGTGGGCATGTTCCTACCCCAATGGTCGGTATTTGCAACCCTGATCTTCCCAGTGGCCGTGTATTTTCTAATCCCATCATTTCACCTCGCGATACTTAATCTCTCTCGGGCAGAACTTGCTGCGCAGTGGCCGCTGACAAATAGGCCGCCTCAAGCAAACCATAAGTTAATAAACTGTCCCGCCCCGACGTCTCCGGTTCGCGATTCTGGCGCAAACACTCAATAAAATGGCGTTGCGTATGCACCACGCTGTCCTGAATCTGTTTCCATGGCTCACTCGTCCATGAACGCGCGTCATGTTCGATCTTTTCTTGCCGGGACTCACCCTGGGTATGGAGGGTTAGCACCTGATCGGCGCCAATTAACAAGGTGCCTGCGGTACCTTCAATCTCGACCAATGTTTGTGGGAAGGGGTCTGGATAGCGTTGTGAGGCATAGCTGAAATCGAGCACCGTCGTTGCGCCATTCTCATGTGAGAGCAAGAGGGTGGCAGCATCTTCACCGGCAATACCCACCTTGATTTGCTGCGTGCGGCAAAACACCCCCTGAACCTCGCCAAATAGGAATCTCGCCAGATCCAATAAGTGGATCCCGACGTCCATGATCATGAAACGTTTAACTTTTATCAGATAAGGTTGGTTCGAATAGACATCAATGGCGGTTCGCCAGGAGAGCCGGCCAAAGGTTAATTCGCCCAATTCACCACTGTCGATAATCTTTTTGGCGGCCCTGAATACATTCTGAAAGCGAAAGTCCTCATGGACCATCAGCGGCACATTCGCGGCTTGCGCCATGGCAACCATCCGTCGGCATCCCGCAAGGTCGGGCGCAAACGGTTTTTGCACAATCACCGCAATATGGTGTGACACCGCAATGCGAACCAAGGCTTCATGGGTTTCCATCGTGGTGGGAAGATCGACAAAATCTAATGTTTGTGCCGCCAACAGCGCATTAGCATCGTCGGTATAATGCGCGATGCCGAATTTCTCTGCCGCTGCTTTGGCTTTCTCAATATCCAGATCACATACCGCGACAATGTCGACATCCTCAATATCTTTCCAACCGGCCAGATGATTTTGGGCAAAAAAGCCACAGCCAATAACGGCCCCTTTCAGTTTTGAAGTCATTTATTTAATGGTCTCTGATAACTGATTCTTGCGACCGCATAGGCATCCAGACTGATGCCCTGACCAATATCCCGTGCCTCACTTGCCTGGCGGAATAGCTGTGGTGATAGTGCGGCCTGCTCACTGTGAGCAACATCCAGGATACGAACCTTTACAAGATCCACATCTGCCACCGTGACATTCACCGATTCACTGGCAAGATTGGCAATCAACAAGATGTTTTCACGGTTTTCCTGCCAGCCAATAACGGCCAGTTTTTCATTGCTTGATGTCACCTCAAGGTGCGGTTTACCACTGGCGGAAGCCAAATCAGCCACCACATGAAATAACGGATACACGCTACCTTCACTCTGTTCATCCCACCACTGACGGGCATAGCGCTGTTTAGTTGAAATCACGCCAAACGGCCCGGTCGGTGCCGCCAGAACCAAGCTATTAATGCCATATTTTACGATTACGGCGGCGTAGCCAACATGCCACGCCGCAGCAAATAGGCCGCGCTGGCGAGGATCATTCGCGGCCAGCCCCACGCGGGCAGAATTCGGATTAGCGATCGGACCCTCGCCATATGGGTTTAACCGCGCGCCAATCCCAATCGGGCCAATGCGATATGGCACATTGCCAGCGATGTGCCGGGCGGAGCGAATGATGTGTGGCAATGACTGCAAGGTTTCTATTACTGAGGCATCATCCGCCGCATGAACGGTGGGTGTTGTCGCATGTGTAATAAAATCAAATGCACCAAGAGAAGGGCGCTTGCGGTTGAATTCAGTAAAGAATGCAGGGCTTCCGCCCCCTACCGGAATACCAGGGAAGGCGTTTTTAGCTTCAGCATAGATAGTGGTATCAGTGGGGGATGGTGGGCGAACTTCACCGGGCTGGAATGAGCGTTCATCCGTTTTGGCGAAAATAGCCACTGATATCGGCGAGATGCCAACATCTTGCAACAGTTTTGCTGCCTGTGCTATCTCCGGTGCCGGGTCATGGCTGGCGGTTAACAGTAATTCAACCGCTACCGGCAACTTCGTGCGGGAAGCCAGTTGGCTTGCGGCGGCGAGATGTTCAATATTGTGTGACGAGGAGGGGTCATAGCGCAGCAAAAAATGTAGCGGGCCAATATTGGCCAGTTGTGATGCATAAGCGATAGCCTGTGCACTCTCATCAGCAGACAGCCCCAAGCCAATGGCTGGCATGGATTGTTGGGTTAGCGCGCCAACATCCACGCGGGCAATGGGTGCCGCATCAATGACCGGTTTATCTGGTGATCGGTTGGTGTTGTCGCTGATATGAATGATGACTGATTGATGCAATACCTGCTCTGGTAGCAAGCGATAGGGATAAGGCAAACCAATCGGGCGGCTGTATATCTTAAAAGAGGCATCCGACCAATTGCGATGGTCTTCGGCTTCAAAAATATCACCATCAAATCGAGTGATAACGGAGAGATTCTCAATTGGCCGATGGGTAATTGCCCGAATATTGAATATAGGTTGCCCAGGGCTGATGGCATCAGGGATGGTTAAATCGGTACTTTCTCCCGCCGCATGTTCGACATGAACGGTGGTACCGGCAAACCCGACCAAGGGATACAGTACAACAAAACCGGTACGGTTGGTTTCAAAAGAGGTGTCGGCAGCAATACGGGCGCTTGCTGACAATGTTCCATCGCTACGGCCTGCAAAGTGGATATTGACCCTGAGTTGTTCGCTGCCATTAACGTAATGTGCCTGATAGTTCACTTCAAAGGCATCATCACTCTGATGAATATCCAACCCACTAATCTGCGGTTCTGGCGTTCCCCATCCCGGAGTGCGAACCAAGAAGGTCACCGCCCGCAAGATTTCTACGCCATGCCAGCGAATCCAACGTAAAGATCCATTGTCAAATTCAGCGGATAAAGAGGTTGCTGATAGCGTTTGTTTGGCCGCCTCGATGACAGAGGTGCCGGTAAGGAAGACAGCTCTGCTCATCTTTTTTGCCTTTTAATGAAAATATCAAATGTCACGGCGGCAACAATAATGATGCCGATCAGCAACTGCTGTATGTATGGGGATATATTCAGAATGACCAGTCCGTTTAACAACACACCAATCAGCAGTGTGCCAATTACCGTTCCCCAAATACTGCCGGTTCCGCCATACAAACTGGTGCCACCAATAACTACCGCCGCTATCACATACAATTCATACTGGTTACCCGCCACGGCTTCTGCCGAATTCAGGCGCGCGGTGAGTAAAAAGCCGCCCAGCCCGGCGAATAATCCGGTTAGCGCATAAACACTGGTCACCACGCCTTTCACATTCAGGCCACATAAACGTGCCGCTTCAGGATTCGATCCAATGGCATAAATGGAGCGGCCATAGCGGGTATAGTGCAACGTGAGTGAGGCAATAATCGCGACCAGCGCAAAGACGATGACTGGCACCGGAACCGGGCCAACCATGCCACGCCCCCACCAACCAAAGGCTTCATCAACCCCACTGACCGGGCTGCCATTACTTATCATCAGCGTTAGCCCGCGAAATACGGTCAGCCCGCCCAAGGTCACGACAAAGGCGGGTACAGTCAGGCGGGCAATAATCAATCCTTGTAATGCGCCCGCTAGTCCGCCGGTGATAATTGCGGCCAATGCTGCCCATTGCCAGGCAATTTCCCGTCCATCAGAGAACAACATAAACTGGCCTTCAATACCGCCTTTGGCGACTACCGCGGCGACCATTCCCGATAAAGCGGCAATCGCCCCGACGGATAAATCAATGCCACGGGTCAGAATAATAAATGTCATTCCCACCGCGATAATGCCGTAGATAGAAACTTGCCTGACAATATTAAAAAGATTGATTGATGAGAGAAAACGCGGAGCCAATAACGTAAATAGCGCCATCAGCAACACAAGAAAAATAAGTGGGGCATAACGCGCCAGAAGAGCTTTCTTCTTATTGCTGTTTTGATTTTTAATCAGGATTGTCGAGCTCATAGTCATATCTCTAATCCAATAAATTAATTCACACTTGCGCAATAGGGCGCGTCATTAATTGCATAACGTTTTCTTCATTCGCTTCCTGTGCCGACAACTCCCCGGTCAATTGACCGGCGCGCAGAGTGAGAATACGGTCACTGACGGCAAGGACTTCAGGTAAATCCGAGGAAATCAGAATGATAGCGACACCCTTTGCCGCCATATCACGTAGCAACCGGTGGACATCCGCTTTTGCGGCAATATCGACGCCGCGCGTCGGCTCATCGACAATCAGCAGCGCCGGGTGCTGAGCCATCCAACGTGCCAGTACTACCTTTTGCTGATTGCCCCCTGATAAGGTGGCAATATTGGCCCCCAAACTGACGGCGCGCAGGTTTAGCTGTTTTTTAAAATCAAGAAAGGAAATCCGTTCACGTTGACGATCAATGACGTGGCGGGTCGTGCGTAAAGGGGAGTAGATAATCGCGAAATTCTCTTCCACCGTCAGCGACATAAACAAGGCTTGCTGCTTACGGTCTTCCGGCACCAGACCAATACCGGCAGCAATTGCATCACGGGGGGAGGCCGGGTGGTAGGCTTTGCCCTTAATACGTAATGTCCCGCTTCCTATTGGGTCTGCGCCAAATAACAGCCGGGCAATCTCAGTTCTTCCGGCCCCTACCAGCCCGGCAAAACCGACAATCTCACCCGCCATGACCGTAAAGCTGACATTACGTACGGTGACACGTTCAGCTCCCGTCGCTGCACTCGATAGGTTTTCGACTTCCAGAATATTGCTACCTGTAATATGACTCGTATTGCGGTCGAACTGCGCTAAATCGCGCCCTACCATCAAACGGACCAGACTCTCAATAGAGACATCTTTGACGTCTCCTTCTCCGACCAGTAGACCATCTCTTAACACGCTGTAGGTTTGGCATAAGGCTTTAATTTCTTCAAGGCGGTGGCTGACGTAAATAACAGCCACTCCGCTTTTAGCAATGGTACGTACCACCTGTTGTAATTTATCCACTTCCGCTGGACTTAATGCCGCGGTTGGCTCATCCATAATAATTAATCGGGGCTTGGAGGTTAGCGCCCGCGCAATTTCAACTAACTGCTGTTCAGCAATGCTTAATTCAGCAATCTTGCGTAAGGGATTGATAGTCACGCCAAGTAATGCCAATACGTGGCGCGCATCTTTCACTATGGTGTTCCAACGGACAAAACCAAATCGATTCACCGGCAAATGTCCGGTGAAAATAGTTTCGGCCACCGTTAAATCAGGGAACAGGCTAAATTCCTGATGAATAGTTGTAATACCCGCCTTCCAGGCATCAAGTGGTTTATTAAATGAGGTCGTATGACCTTGCAAAATAACAGTGCCGCCATCAGGTTGGTGCACGCCACTTAATATATTAATTAGTGTTGATTTACCGGCCCCATTTTCGCCTAATAACGCTCTTATTTCCCCCGCCTGCAAAGAAAAAGAGACGTTATCAAGCACCGTCTGACCAAAAAATAATTTGGTCAGATTCCTGACACTAATATATTCATCTGTTTCCCGATTGATTTCTGGAGAATCGGGTGGTGATGAGAGTGATAACATAGCGGACGACATTATTTTACGAGCCCGATTCGTTCTGCATCATTAAGATTTTTGCTGGTAATTGCGACAGGGCTAACCAAGACATCTGCTGTTGCCGGGCGAGCACCTGTACGGATGTAATCGGTCAGAATTTTTACTGCCTCTCGGCCTTGTTTCCCAGGGTACTGATCGATTGTCGCGGTGAGTACACCGTCTCGTACTGCCTTTAATGCATCAGTTGAACCATCGTAACCAAAGATAGCAATCTTGCCTTTTAAGCCTCGCGCTTCAACCGCTTGGGCGGCCCCTAACGCGCTGTCATCATTAGCTGCGACAATAACTGTTGGGGTCTCAGCCAGGCCAGTTAACAGATTTTCTGTAACAGATAAGCCCTGGTCACGGTTAAAGCGTGCGGTTTGCTCGGCGACAAATTTGTAAAGTTCAGGCTGCTTATCCAACGTGTCATGCACGCCCTTATTACGATCGTTTGCCGTTTTGTCGCCCGGAATGCCCTGTAAGTTAATAATAGTGGCTCCTTGAGGGAATAATTTTGCTACTGCTTCCCCTTGACGCTGTGCACCAATCAAATTATCTGCTGCTACATTGGCAATAACTTCGGGTACCCCATTTACCGGGCGGTCAATGGTGACCACGGAAATACCTTCTTTAATCGCATTACGTAATACGGGAGCCAGAGCGGTTGCATCGGCTGGGGCAATAATAATGCCATCAACCCCTTGAACAATTGCTGCTTCAATATCGGCAATTTGTTTAGGTGCGCTTAATTGGCCATCAGAGCGAATGATTTTTATATTACCTAATTTTTTAGCTTCATCTTCAAGTTGCTCTTGTAGAAAAACAAAATGAGGAAAACTGTATGTTAATGCTGAAACTAAAATCGTCACCGAAGCGTCTTTGCCTTTCGGCGCAGCATTAGCTGACAATGCAAAGGTGCTCAGTGTGATAGCTAATGTTGTTATTAAATAAGTTATTTTGCGCATAAGATAGTACTTCCCCGTTATATAAAAT
>NZ_JAZGQE010000073.1:0-21343 GCF_048593885.1 Yersinia sp. 1252 StPb PI
AATTAGATACCCAAAATAATTCGAGTTACAGGAAGGCGGCAATTGAATGAGTTCCGATGAGTTGACACCAGTCAATGATTCGGGTGAATGAAAGCAGCCTACGCACATGTAGCTTGAAGTATGACGAGTATTTCACTTGAACAATGGAGAAGCGCAGTGCAAACCTTTAACGCCGATCTTGCTATTATCGGGGCCGGAGGCGCTGGTTTACGTGCAGCAATAGCCGCAGCGGAAGCCAACCCCCAACTGAAGATTGCTCTGATCTCGAAAGTATACCCGATGCGTAGCCATACTGTGGCCGCCGAAGGGGGATCAGCCGCCGTCACACAAGACCACGATACCTTTGACTATCATTTCCACGACACGGTAGCCGGTGGTGACTGGCTATGCGAACAAGATGTTGTTGACCATTTTGTCCACAGTTGCCCGCAAGAAATGGCACAGCTAGAAATTTGGGGCTGCCCATGGAGCCGCAAACCTGATGGCTCGGTTAACGTTCGCCGTTTTGGTGGGATGAAAATTGAGCGCACCTGGTTTGCTGCCGATAAAACCGGCTTCCATATGCTGCACACACTGTTCCAGACATCTTTGAAATATCCACAAATTCAACGATTTGATGAGCATTTCGTGTTAGATATTCTGGTCGATGACGGTCAGGCACGCGGCGTAGTTGCCATGAATATGATGGAAGGCACCCGTGTACAAATTCGTGCGAACGCGGTAATCATGGCGACCGGTGGCGCAGGCCGAGTTTATCGTTATAACACCAACGGTGGTATTGTTACCGGTGATGGTATGGGGATGGCATTTCACCACGGCGTTCCGCTGCGAGATATGGAATTTGTGCAATATCACCCAACTGGCTTGCCAGGTTCTGGCATCCTGATGACCGAAGGTTGTCGTGGTGAAGGCGGTATTCTGGTCAATAAAGACGGCTACCGTTATTTGCAGGATTATGGGATGGGACCAGAAACCCCACTCGGTGAACCCAAAAACAAATACATGGAATTAGGCCCACGCGATAAAGTTTCGCAAGCCTTCTGGCATGAATGGCGTGCTGGCCGCACCATCGCCACGCCACGTGGTGATGTGGTCTATCTGGATCTGCGCCATTTGGGCGAGAAAAAACTGCTTGAGCGCTTGCCGTTCATCTGTGAACTGGCAAAAGCTTATGTCGGTGTCGACCCGGTCAAAGAACCCATCCCAGTGCGCCCAACTGCGCATTACACCATGGGTGGTATCGAAACCAACCAACAGTGCGAAACCCGTATCAAAGGGCTGTTCGCGGTAGGTGAATGTTCTTCTGTTGGCTTACATGGCGCTAACCGCTTAGGTTCTAACTCACTGGCTGAGTTAGTGGTATTTGGTCGTGTTGCCGGTGAACAAGCAGCAGCGCGTGCCATGGAAACCGGCCCGGCAAATGGCAGTGCGCTAGATGCACAAACCCGTGATGTGGAAACCCGCCTAAGTAACCTCATGAAACAGGAAGGGACCGAGAATTGGTCTAAAATCCGCGATGAGATGGGTCTGTCAATGGAAGAAGGTTGCGGTATTTACCGCACACCAGAACTGATGCAGAAAACGGTGGATAAACTGGCCGAGTTGAAAGAGCGCTTCAAACGCGTGAAAATCACCGATACCTCCAGTGTTTTCAATACTGACTTGCTGTACACCATTGAGCTGGGTTACGGCTTGGATGTGGCTGAATGTATGGCTCACTCTGCACTTAACCGTAAAGAATCCCGTGGCGCGCATCAGCGTCTGGATGAAGGCTGCACCGAGCGTGATGATGTTAATTTCCTCAAACACACGCTGGCCTTCCATACTCCGGGTGGCGCCCCACGCCTTGAATACAGCGACGTTAAGATTACCAAGCTGGCACCGGCAAAACGTGTTTATGGTGGCGAAGCCACCGCACAAGATGCGAAAGATGCAAAAGATTTGAAGGATAAGGAGCAGGCGAATGACTGATATGAAACTCCTGAAAATGGAGGTCATGCGCTATAACCCGGAATGTGATAGCGAACCTCACTTCGAAACCTTTGAAGTACCTTATGATGAGCAGACCTCTCTGCTTGACGCGTTGGGCTACATCAAAGATAACCTGGCACCGGACCTCTCTTATCGCTGGTCTTGCCGAATGGCGATTTGCGGCTCATGCGGCATGATGGTCAATAAGGTTCCAAAACTTGCCTGTAAGACTTTCCTGCGCGAATACACTGGCGGAATGAAAGTCGAAGCACTGGGTAACTTCCCGATTGAACGTGATTTAGTCGTTGATATGACTCACTTTATTGAGAGTCTGGAAGCTATCAAACCTTACATCATTGGTAACGAGCGGAAACCGCAAGACGGCCCGAATAAGCAGACTCCGGCTCAGATGGCGAAATACCATCAGTTCTCCGGCTGTATTAACTGTGGCTTGTGCTATGCCGCTTGCCCGCAGTTTGGCTTGAATCCTGAGTTTATCGGCCCGGCAGCTATTACCCTGGCGCACCGTTACAATTTAGATAACCGTGACCACGGTAAAAAAGAGCGTATGCCACAGCTTAACGGTAAAAATGGTGTTTGGAGCTGTACCTTCGTTGGCTACTGCTCTGAAGTTTGTCCGAAACACGTTGATCCGGCTGCTGCTATCCAACAAGGCAAGGTCGAGAGTGCTAAAGACTTCATGATCGCCATGCTTAAACCACAATAAGGGAGGGGAGACAGTAATGACTACTAAACGTAAAGCTTATGTCCGCACCATGGCCCCAAACTGGTGGCAGAAGCTCGGTTTCTACCGTTTTTATATGGTGCGCGAAGGCACATCGATTCCGACAGTATGGTTCAGTGTTCTGTTGATTTACGGCGTGTTCGCGTTGAAAAGTGGCCCGGCGGGGTGGGAAGGCTTCGTTGGTTTCCTGCAAAACCCACTGGTGTTACTTTTCAATATTATTACGTTATTGGCCGCTGTGCTGCATACCAAAACCTGGTTTGAACTGGCACCGAAAGCCGCCAATATTATCGTTAATAGCGAAAAAATGGGTCCAGAGCCAATTATCAAGGCACTGTGGGTTGTGACTGTCGTGGCTACCGCGATTATTCTGGCCGTTGCCTTACTCTAACTCGGAGGAGAACAAGATGAATCAAGTCCCTAAACGCTCCGATGAACCTATCTTCTGGGGTCTGTTTGGCGCGGGTGGTATGTGGAGTGCAATCATTGCACCGGCGGTAATTCTGCTGGTTGCCATTTTGCTGCCGCTGGGTGCCTTCCCTGGTGATGCGTTGAGTTATGAGCGTATTCTGGCATTCTGTCAGAGTTTCATTGGCCGGGTCTTCCTGCTGCTGATGATTATTCTGCCACTGTGGTGCGGTTTACACCGTATCCATCACGCCATGCATGATTTGAAAATCCATGTCCCTGCCGGGAAATGGGTATTCTATGGTCTGGCAGCCATTCTGAGTGTGGTCACTATCATCGGTGTCCTGACGCTGTAATTATTCATGCCTGATCTGCGGCCTGCTCTTTAGCGGGCCGTTTTTTTCCGCACTCAGCTAATAACTCAGATTCATCTATTTGCGCCCCTGATAACTGATAGCTATTCTCAACCATAGAGTAATTATCAGAAAACTAAGGAACGCCAATGCGCCTGTGGTCAAAACTATCCGTATTAACTGCAACTCTGCTTTCGGTCGCCTGTAGCGTGACCCCGCCTAAAGACGTGAAAGTGGTTGATAACTTCCAACTCCCTCGCTACCTCGGCACCTGGTATGAAATAGCCCGGTTGGACCACTCTTTTGAACGTGGATTGGAGAGGGTCACCGCTAATTACACGCCCCGAGATGATGGTGGTGTAAAAGTCATTAACCGGGGTTATAACCCGCAGAAGCAGCAATGGCAGGAGAGTATCGGCAAAGCCTATTTTATTGGTTCCCCCCAACAAGCCTCGCTTAAAGTGTCATTCTTTGGACCTTTCTATGGTGGCTATAATGTCATTGATTTAGATGATAAATATCAGCATGCCTTAATTGCCGGCCCTAATCGGGATTATTTGTGGATTTTATCCCGTACGCCAACGATTGATACTCAGACCCGCGATCGCTTGGTTGCCGTAGCGAGGAATTATGGTTTCCCGGTTGATCAGTTGATATGGGTTAAGCAGGAAGGGCCGAGCGCAGAGATTAACAAGTAATAATGCTGTGTTTTAGCCTTCAATCTGTAACAGCAGATCGAACTATAACCCGATCTGCTTTTCATTTCGAAAGCGCTAAAGGCCCCTACCTGTTATGACGCCAACTTCAAGCCGATAATTCCGGCCAAAATCAGCCCCAAGCTAAACACCCGCGCCAAACTGGCAGACTCCCCAAGCAGTGCAATACCTAAAATAGCAGTACCTATCGCACCAATACCGGTCCAAACCGCATAGGCCGTGCCTGCCGGCAACGTTTTCATGGCATAGGCCAGTAAAAAGACACTGGCGGCCATCGCCACCAGAGTGATAACACTGGGTGTCAGCCGCGTAAAACCATGAGAATACTTCAGGCCAATAGCCCAAATAACTTCTAATAAACCAGCAATAACCAGAATAATCCAAGCCATGGTAACCACCTCGCTCAGGCGGGGTCGTCCCCGAAAAACAGATGCGTGCCCAGGTCGTCCCGAACAGCAGAAAGGTAAGAAGGATACGTTATCATGCTAAATAATAAGCAGCAATATTATGACCGATCAAAAACAAATCCGGCGGCAATCGCCGCCGTTAAGAATATAAACAGACGTTTATTCAGCGCTACGTTCAATCGCACTACCTGCACTTTGAACATCTTTGCCAACACCTTTCGTGGTGTTGCAGGCACTCAATGAAGAGATAACCAACAATGAAAAAATAATGGCGATGCTTTTCTTCAACATTATAAAGGCTCCTTATAGGGCATTTGGCTTACTCACCTTATAAGGATAGTCAAAAAAACAGCATTGCACTTTTTCCGACTCAATTAACAGCACAACAGTGCGCTATCGATAAAACCCACATCCGACAGGCCCAGATAGCAGAAAACCGCGTTTAAGCGGTTTTCTTTCATTCCCAGCGTATCTTATTTATTAAGACTTACTTAACGCGAGAAACATATTCGCCAGAGCGGGTATCAACTTTGATAACTTCGCCAACCTGTACGAATAATGGCACTTTGACTACGGCACCGGTACTCAGAGTTGCAGGCTTACCACCGGTACCGGCAGTGTCACCTTTTAGACCAGGGTCAGTGTCAGTGATTTCGAGTTCAACAAAGTTTGGTGGGCTGACAGCGATAGGCTGACCATTCCACAGAGTCACGATACATTCAGCCTGATCAATCAGCCATTTGTCGTTATCGCCAATGGCTTTGGCATCAGCTTGCAACTGCTCGTAAGTCTCGTTATTCATGAAGTGCCAGAACTCACCGTCGTTGTACAGGTAAGTCAGGTTCAAATCGTTAACGTCTGCGCCTTCGGCTGAGTCAGTAGATTTAAAGGTTTTTTCAACGCGTGAACCGGTCAGCAGGCGGCGCATTTTAACACGAGCAAAAGCTTGGCCTTTGCCTGGTTTTACGAACTCGCTGGCTTCAACTGCGTAAGGCTCGCCCTCGAACATGATTTTAAGACCGGGACGAAAATCGTTGCTATAATAAGTGGCCATAATGGTCCTCAAGAAACTGGTAGTTAAGCCTAAAAAATGGCAAGTATTGTAACCCGAAACATGCCAATTAGAGAAGATTGGTTGCAACAACTCGCCGATGTAATTACTGATCCGGCCGAATTGCTAAGAATTCTTTCCTTAAATGAACACCCTAACCTGCAACAAGGTATTGAGGCTCGTCGTTTATTCCCTCTCAGAGTACCTCGCGCTTTTGTTGCGCGTATGCGGCAGGGAGATCCGTCTGACCCATTATTGCTTCAGGTGCTGACCGCACGCGAAGAGTTTATCGCAGTACCCGGTTTTACCAATGACCCACTTGATGAACAACGCAGCGTCGTACCCGGCTTGTTGCACAAGTATCGCAACCGCGCACTGCTGCTGGTAAAAGGCGGCTGTGCCGTCAATTGCCGCTATTGTTTCCGCCGCCATTTCCCTTATCAGGATAACCAAGGCAACAAAGCCAATTGGCATCAGGCACTGGATTATATCCGCCAGCACCCAGAGCTAGACGAGATCATCTTTTCCGGCGGTGACCCACTCATGGCGAAAGACCACGAGCTCAGTTGGTTGCTGGATGAGCTGGAAAACATAGCTCACATCAAGCGCTTACGCATCCATACCCGGTTACCGGTGGTTATCCCTGACCGTATCACTGCGGCGCTATGTCAGCGGCTGGGTGATTCTCGATTACAAGTGCTGATGGTTACACATATAAACCACGCCAATGAAATCGATCAGCCTTTGCGGGACAGTATGGCACAGCTCAAACGGGCGGGTGTAACCCTCTTAAATCAGAGTGTGCTGTTGCGAGGGGTCAATGATGATGCCGAGGTATTGGCAACATTAAGCAATGCCTTGTTTGATGCTGGTATTCTGCCTTACTACATTCATGTACTGGATAAAGTGCAAGGTGCGGCTCACTTTATGGTCGATGATGACGAAGCACGGCTATTAATGAAAGGCCTGCTAAGCCGCGTATCCGGCTATTTGGTTCCCCGTTTAGCACGGGAAATCGGCGGTCAACCGAGCAAGACCCCGCTGGATCTCCGATTGATGCAGGATGAATAATTCGGGTGATAAATCTGCCGGGAGCAGATTTGAACGCGGCTTGCAGCGGCCTTGTAGAGGCGAGGCCCATGGATGGGCCGAGTAACGAGTGCAGCCAACACATCTGTAACTTGAAAGATGACGGCTGTAACAAACAGGGGATGCCATGGCATCCCCTGCTTTATTTAAATTATTGCTTGAGCTATCAAGGGCACTTATAAACTTCACCAACCATTTTGCTATCTAGTGGTGCAAAGCTTGATAAGAAGGTTTCGCTCGGGCTGGTAGCACCGTAAATTACGTTGCCGCCCATTGCTGCTGCTTTATTACGTAGGTCATTTGCTGCCCCACGCATAGAACTGCTTTCACCGCCACCACCTGAGAACCAGTTACTCTGAGTACCAGCCACCTGGCCGACCAACTGACATTCAGCACCAGGCTTGGTATCAGAGAATTTAACTTGCTCACCCGCCGAACTTAATTGGTTAGTGGAGCTACAACCCGCCAGCAACAGCGCTGCTGAAAGGCCAAGTAACACTTTAATCCGCATTTTTTTCCCCATTCGAAGTTGAGAATCACGCTAAAGATTACCAGAAAGCACCGCTGCCGCTTAGGCATCCGTTGCCGAAATTATCCAAATACTCGATGTCGAGCCTGATGGTTAATGATTAACAGTTTACACATTAAATTACTGCCACGACTAAAAAAAGTCCTGCAATCATCACACTGAATGAAATAAAACCGCTTTTATGATGGTTGGTTACGAAATTTGAACCAGAAAAGACTGAGTATAGGATAACACGGAGTAGCGTTATGGCAGATTTTGGTGGCAATAGATAAAACAAAAGCGAGCAGGTCACCCCACTCGCTTTCATCAACAGCTTGTCCCTTTTGCTACCAATCTAATGGCAGCTCAAAGGTTGGCAGCATTACATCATGCCGCCCATGCCGCCCATACCACCCATGCCGCCAGCGCCCATATCACCGCCTTTGTCATCACGTGGCAGGTCAGTGATCATGCACTCGGTAGTGATCATCAGACCAGCAATAGAGGCTGCGTACTGCAGAGCAGAACGAGTCACTTTAGTTGGATCCAAGATACCCATCGCGATCATGTCGCCGTATTCTTCAGTATAAGCGTTGTAGCCGTAGCTACCTGAACCCGCTTTAACGTTGTTCGCGATAACAGAGGCTTCTTCACCGGCGTTAACCACTATCTGACGCAGTGGAGATTCCATCGCACGCAGAGCAACTTTGATACCGACGTTCTGGTCTTCGTTATCACCTTTCAGACCCGATTTAGTGATAGCAGATGCAGCACGAATCAGTGCAACACCACCACCAGCCACTACGCCTTCTTCTACTGCCGCACGGGTTGCGTGCAGAGCATCTTCAACGCGTGCTTTCTTCTCTTTCATTTCAACTTCAGTTGCGGCACCAACTTTGATAACGGCAACGCCGCCAGCCAGTTTAGCGACACGCTCTTGCAGTTTTTCTTTGTCGTAGTCAGAAGTCGCATCTTCAATTTGCTGACGGATCTGAGTAACACGACCCTGGATTGACGCTTCGTCGCCTACGCCATCGATGATGATAGTGGTGTCTTTATTGATAACAACGCGTTTTGCCTGACCCAGATCTTCCAGAGTGGTTTTTTCCAGTTCCAGACCGATCTCTTCAGAGATAACAGTACCACCAGTCAGTGTCGCGATGTCTTGCAGCATAGCTTTACGACGGTCGCCGAAGCCAGGTGCTTTAACCGCTGCAACTTTAACAATACCGCGCATGGTGTTAACCACCAGAGTCGCCAGGGCTTCGCCTTCAACGTCTTCTGCGACAATCAGCAGTGGTTTACCGGCTTTCGCTACCGCTTCCAGCACTGGCAGCATTTCACGGATGTTAGAGATTTTCTTGTCAGCCAGCAGGATGAATGGGCTTTCAAGTTCAATAGAACCGGTTTCTGGTTTATTGATGAAGTAAGGAGACAGGTAACCACGGTCGAACTGCATACCTTCAACTACGTCCAGCTCGTCTTGCAGGCCTGAACCTTCTTCAACGGTGATAACGCCTTCTTTACCGACCTTTTCCATCGCTTGAGCGATAAGCTCACCTACGGTGGAGTCAGAGTTGGCAGAGATAGTCCCTACCTGAGCGATAGCTTTAGAATCAGAGCAAGGTACAGACAGTTTTTTCAGCTCTTCAACAGCAGCGATAACTGCTTTGTCGATACCGCGCTTCAGGTCCATTGGGTTCATGCCGGCCGCAACTGCTTTCAGGCCTTCAGTGATAATGGATTGAGCCAATACAGTTGCAGTAGTGGTACCGTCACCCGCAGCGTCATTCGCTTTAGAGGCAACTTCTTTAACCATCTGTGCACCCATGTTCTCAAACTTGTCTTCCAGTTCGATCTCACGCGCAACTGAAACACCATCTTTGGTGATAGTTGGAGAGCCAAAAGACTTGTCCAGAACTACGTTACGGCCTTTCGGGCCCAGGGTCACTTTCACTGCATCAGCAAGGATGTTTACGCCGCGTAGCATTTTGATGCGTGCGTCGTTACCGAATTTTACGTCTTTAGCTGCCATTGGTATTTCCCTTAACTCGTTCAGTTCAGAAGATTAGAGAGCGTGAATTACGCTTCAACAATTGCCAGAATGTCGCTTTCGGACATGATCAACACTTCTTCATGGTCGATCTTCTCTGACTTCACGCCGTAACCATCGTTGAAAATAACGACGTCGCCTACTTTCACATCCAGCGGCTTGATTTCGCCGTTATCCAGGATGCGACCATTGCCGACTGCCAGTACTTCACCACGAGTAGATTTACCCGCTGCAGTGCCAGTCAGAACGATGCCGCCAGCAGATTTGGATTCAACTTCTTTGCGCTTGACGATAACGCGGTCATGCAATGGACGAATTTTCATTGATAGCTCTCCTATGAGAAGGTCCGTATCAGATTTAGGATTAATATCGGTATGCCTTCATAACCGATACCGTGACATTCTAAGTGGGGGCAGCCTCTCATCCCTTCAAGGGAGGCGACAAAAAAAATTTCACTTTTTTTCACCCTGAGCAGGAAGATTCTCATCCCCCGGTTGCCTACCCACCACAGAAAGCCCTGTGATTTACTTTATAAATTTATGATTAATAAACAGGCCATTAGAATAAGCCCACAACTTACTTCTCATCTTTGAAACGATTATCTGTAGGTTTATCATCCTCATCGGGATGATGCTCTACGGTGAAGTGGTCATCAGCTTTGCGCTGAAACTCACCATCAAAGGTATTGCCACCGCCCATTGGGCCAGTACCATTGTGAGTAAAACCGCCACCACGATAAATATTCAGATGTGGCATCAGTTTTAGCGTTAACGATTTTTGAATCGGTGGTAATAACAGCAACAAACCGAGGAAGTCGGTGAAGAAGCCGGGGATCAACAGCAAGAAGCCAGCCAGGATCAGCGATACACTTTTAACCATCTCCGCCGCCGGACTTTCCCCGGCAGCCAGTTTTTGCTGCATCTGCATAAAGGTTTTTATCCCCTGGTTACGCACCAGAGAGATCCCCACACAGGAGCTAAGGATCACCAACAGCAGGGTAACCAACACACCCAATACGGCTGCAACCTTGATAAATATCGATATTTCTATATATGCCAATAAAAATATCAGCGCTAACGGTAACCAACGCACCGCATTCTCCTTATTCCAATCATTCAGTATCCCTCATCAGGTAAACCTGCCTGACAGATACCATGAAAACCTTGACCCGGCTGATGCTAACACGCCATTTTCCCTCGATTAGCGGATTGCAGCGTCAGCTCCCCCTTCAACGTGGGTCGACTACAGTAAAATGGTGATGGTTGGCTCTATTTTCAAGTTGCAGCCATACTTTTATTACTAATTAATCTAACTGTGAGAAGAATCACAGATATCAGATCATCTCGATTAATTCCGACCATATAGTGATCTCAGTTCAAGGCTTTTTGTCGCTAAGCAGCATATGATCCTGTCAGCAAGAAGATGAGTGGTTAATCTTTCCGCACTAAAGGTTCATAGCGGCATCATATTGCTCACGGCGGCATTATTAAATTAACAAATACAAAACAAGACAGCACAATAGAGAAGGTTCTCATGTCAAATAACATTCGTATTGAAGAAGACCTGTTAGGTACACGAGAAGTCCCCGCAGAGGCTTACTACGGTGTTCATACCCTGCGTGCGATTGAAAACTTCTATATCAGTAACAGCAAAATCAGTGATGTTCCAGAGTTTGTACGCGGCATGGTCATGGTAAAAAAAGCAGCGGCAATGGCGAACAAAGAGCTACACACTATCCCACGCAAAATCGCGGATATCATTATTCAGGCATGTGATGAAGTTCTGGATAAAGGGAAGTGCATGGATCAGTTCCCGGTTGACGTGTTCCAAGGCGGCGCCGGTACCTCTTTAAACATGAACACCAACGAAGTTCTGGCCAATATCGGTCTGGAGCTGATGGGCCACCAGAAGGGAGAGTATCAATACCTTAACCCTAACGACCATCTGAACAAATGCCAATCCACCAACGATGCCTACCCAACCGGTTTCCGCATTGCGGTTTATACTTCCATCATGAAGTTGATCGAGGCGATTGATCAGTTAAAAGAAGGTTTCGAAAGAAAATCCAAAGAATTCGAAAAAATCCTGAAAATGGGCCGTACTCAGTTACAGGATGCGGTGCCAATGACGCTGGGTCAGGAATTCAAAGCCTTTGCTATCTTATTAAAAGAAGAAACCAAGAACCTGCAACGTACCGCAGAATTGCTGCTGGAAGTTAACCTGGGTGCCACCGCTATAGGTACTGCGCTGAACACACCAGAAGGCTACTCACAGTTAGCAATACAGAAATTATCTGAA
The DNA here is from genome assembly GCF_048593885.1 of Yersinia sp. 1252 StPb PI. Lineage (NCBI taxonomy): Bacteria > Pseudomonadati > Pseudomonadota > Gammaproteobacteria > Enterobacterales > Yersiniaceae > Yersinia > Yersinia sp. 1252 StPb PI. The sequence continues at coordinate 11,600 of NZ_JAZGQE010000073.1, forward strand.
ATCAGTGGCTTGGCTTGTGTTCCGGCGGAAGACCTGATCGAAGCTACCTCTGACTGTGGCGCTTACGTGATGGTGCACAGTGCGCTAAAACGCCTGGCCGTTAAGATGTCAAAAATCTGCAACGACTTACGTTTGCTGTCATCTGGCCCACGTACTGGCCTGAATGAAATCAATCTGCCAGAATTACAGGCAGGTTCTTCAATCATGCCGGCCAAAGTTAACCCGGTTATCCCTGAAGTCGTTAACCAGGTTTGTTTTAAGGTGATCGGTAACGACACTTGCATTACTATGGCGGCCGAAGCAGGCCAACTCCAGTTGAACGTTATGGAGCCAGTGATTGGTCAGGCTATGTTTGAGTCTATCCATATCCTGACAAACGCCTGTTATAACCTGTTGGAAAAATGCATTAACGGTATTACTGCCAACAAAGAGGTCTGCGAACGTTACGTCTTTAACTCCATCGGTATCGTCACCTATCTCAACCCATTCATTGGCCACCATAATGGTGACATCGTGGGTAAAATCTGTGCAGAAACCGGTAAAAATGTGCGGGAAGTTGTTCTGGAACGCGGCTTGTTGACTGAAGCTGAGCTGGACGACATTTTCTCTGTTGAGAACCTAATGCATCCGGCTTATAAAGCGAAACGTTATACCGATGAAAATGAACAATAAAATAATCATCCGGTAGCCCTGAAAGGCACGCATGCTCCTCTGGACGGCGTGCCTTTTTACTTTCTGGCAAACACAATTTTTTAACTTTAATTTTTCATTTGGATCAAGGAGTAAACACTATGATAGCCGTAGAGTTAGTCATCGTCCTGCTGGCCATTTTTTTAGGGGCCAGATTAGGTGGTATCGGTATCGGTTTTGCAGGCGGCATCGGTGTTTTGGTTTTAGCCATGATTGGCGTTAAACCCGGTAGCATTCCGTTCGATGTTATCTCAATTATTATGGCCGTTATTGCTGCAATCTCTGCGATGCAGGTAGCGGGCGGTATGGATTATCTGGTACAGCAAACTGAAAAGTTACTGCGTAAGAATCCAAAACACATCACCATTCTTGCTCCGCTGGTGACTTATTTTCTGACCATCTTTGCCGGGACAGGTAACATTTCTCTTTCAGCACTGCCCGTGATTGCAGAAGTGGCGAAAGAGCAAGGCATTAAACCTTGCCGCCCTCTGTCCACAGCAGTGGTCTCCGCACAGATAGCCATTACTGCCTCACCGATTTCTGCGGCAGTGGTTTACATGTCTTCCGTTATGGAAGGCCATGGCGTTAGCTATCTGCATCTGCTGATGATAGTCATCCCCTCTACCCTGTGTGCGGTGCTGGTGATGTCGCTGATCGTATCCTTGTGCTTTAACTCCAAACTGTCTGATGACCCTATCTATATCAAACGCTTGGAAGAAGGCTTAGTAACACTGCGTGGCGACACTGTAAAAGTTATCAAGCCACGGGCTAAAACGTCAGTGCTGCTGTTCCTGGCCGGCGTTCTTTGTGTGGTTGCCTACGCGATTATCAACAGCCCAAGTGTCGGTCTGGTTGCAACTCCGCTGATGAATACCACTAACGCCATCCTGATCATCATGCTGAGTGTGGCAACTATCACTACGCTGGTATGCTCGGTTGATACCGATTCAATCCTGAACTCCAGCACCTTCAAAGCCGGTATGAGTGCCTGTATCTGTATCCTGGGTGTAGCCTGGTTAGGTGATACCTTTGTACAGCACAACCTGGAGTGGATTAAAGAAACTGCGGGTAGCCTGATTCAGGCCCACTCATGGTTGCTGGCCGTTATCTTCTTCTTCTGTTCTGCACTGTTGTACTCTCAGGCTGCAACTGCCAAGGCGTTGATGCCAATGGCAATGGCCCTGAACGTGTCACCACTGGCAGCCATTGCTTCTTTCGCGGCGGTGTCTGGTCTGTTTATTCTGCCAACCTACCCAACATTGGTAGCCGCGGTACAAATGGATGACACTGGTACCACGCGTATTGGTCGTTTCGTGTTTAACCATCCATTCTTCATCCCTGGCACCATCGGGGTGGCGCTGGCCGTTTGCTTCGGCTTTGTGATGGGCAGTCTGGTTCTGTAAGCGTTTCGGGGCGCAATTCATTTGCGCCCCACTCACATCAACAATCTTCCTCTACAACGCTCATTGGCAACTTTCATCGAATCCATCTCACTGTTACATAAATCATCTTCTGACCTGCCCACGCTTCGCGCTATAGTATTCAGGCAAGTATTCAGGTAACGCGTATATTCAGCACGTTACGCTCCGCTTCGTCATATAAGCCGCGCAACCGATGAGGTTAAGATGTCTGATTGTGATGCAATTGTGGTATTGTGCACCGCCCCTGATGAAGCCAGCGCGCAAGATTTAGCCGCGCAGGTTCTGGGTGAGAAATTGGCCGCCTGTGCCACGCTGTTGCCCGGTGCAACCTCGATTTACTATTGGGAAGGTAAGCTCCAGCAAGAGTATGAAGTGCAACTCTTGTTTAAGAGCGATACAGATCATCAGCAAGCCCTTCTCAGTTACATCAAACAACATCACCCTTACCAGACACCGGAATTACTGGTGCTGCCGGTTCGGGGCGGAGATAAAGATTACCTGTCATGGCTCAACGCTTCATTACTCTGATTCTGCTGCTGTGCAGTGCTTTATTCGCACCGCACAGCGCACAGGCTTCACTATTTGGTGAGAGCTCCTCTCTTGGCCAAAAAAGCAGCCAGAGCCGGTTTCTTCCGGTCGATAGGGCGTTTGCCTTTGATTTTCGCCAACAAGGCGACCAGCTCACACTGAGTTGGCAGATTCATCCCGACTATTATCTGTATCGCCAGCAAATAAAAATTGTGCCACAGCACGCCACTCTCGGGGAATTTACTCTGCCAGAGGGTATTGCGCATCATGATGAGTTCTACGGCGAAGTGGCGATTTTCAAACAGCAGCTCGTGCTGAAAATCCCGATTTCGCAGGCTGCGGAAGGCGCGAGTGTCAGTGTCACCTATCAGGGCTGCGCCGAAGCTGGTTTCTGTTACCCGCCAGAAGTACGGGTGGTGCCGCTTAATGCCGTTATCGCAAGCTCTGCAACCGCCGCCGTTAACCCACAGGGCACGGCACAGCCCCGCCAAGAAAGCGCGCCCATACCGGCTGAATTACCCTTCTCACCACTATGGGCGCTGTTAATTGGTATCGGCATCGCCTTTACCCCCTGCGTATTGCCAATGTATCCGCTGATTTCCGCCATTATTCTTGGCCGTGAAAAGCCCCACAGCCAGCGGCGAATATTGATACTGGCGGTGGTGTACGTGCAGGGCATGGCGTTGACCTATACCTTGCTCGGTTTGGTGGTGGCGGCGGCTGGCTTACAATTTCAGGCCGCACTGCAACACCCGTATGTGTTGATTGGGCTATCGGTGCTGTTCGTATTATTAGCGCTATCGATGTTTGGCCTCTATTCGCTGCAACTGCCCTCGTCACTGCAAACCCGGTTGGTGCAGTGGAGTAGCAGCCAACGTGGCGGCTCGCTGGCCGGTGTCTTTGCCATGGGCGCACTGGCGGGCCTGATTTGCTCGCCGTGCACCACCGCGCCCCTCAGCGCCATTTTGCTGTATATCGCGCAAAGCGGAAATATGTTGGCCGGTGGCGGTACGTTGTATTTGTATGCGTTAGGTATGGGTATTCCACTGGTAGTTGTAACGCTGTTTGGCAACAAACTGATCCCACGTAGCGGCCCATGGATGCAATATGTCAAAGAAGCTTTCGGCTTTGTGATTCTGGCGCTGCCGGTATTTCTGCTGGAAAGAGTACTGGGTGATGTCTGGGGCTTGCGTTTATGGAGCCTGCTGGCCATCGCCTTCTTCGGCTGGGCATTTGTACTCAGCCTTAAAGCTCATTCTGGCTGGGCGCGGGCCTTACAGTTGTTGCTATTGGCAGCACTGTTAATCGCTGCCCGCCCGTTACAGGATTGGGCTTTTAATGGCAACACACAGCAGATTGAAATCAAACACTTAACCTTCCAGCCAGTGGCTAATTTGCCGCAATTACAGGCTGCATTAGCGCAAGCGCAGGGCAAGCCGGTGATGCTGGATTTGTATGCCGACTGGTGCGTGGCCTGTAAAGAGTTTGAGAAATATACCTTCAGTGATAGCTATGTTCAGCGCCAGCTCGTGGATACTGTGCTCATTCAGGCTGATGTTACTAGCAACAGCGCCGAACATGCGGCGATGTTGAAAGAACTCAAGGTGTTGGGCTTACCGACTATTCTATTTTTTGATGCGCAGGGTAAAGAAGTTCCCGCCGCCAGAGTGACCGGTTTTATGAACGCCGCTGAGTTCTTAGCACATTTGCAGCAAACCATGCCGCGCTAAGCCATGTGAATGGTCTGGCGCGGTAGGTTATCAATTACTGCACGGTAGCCGCATCGGATAAGCGCTTTTTCATCTGGCTATATTGTTGCTCAACATAGTGCTCCGCCGCGTTTTGATCACTAATCGCCTCAACCTTAACGGCACAATGCTTGAATTCCGGTGTTTTTGACACCGGATCAACATGATCCACCGTCAACTCATTACAAGCACCAATCCACCACTGATAGGTCATATACACCGCCCCCAGGTTGGCTCGATCGGTAACACTGGCACGGGCGATCACTTTGCCACGCCGCGAGGAGATCCAGATCAGTGCCTGATCAACCACACCGAGCTGGCTGGCATCCTCTGGGTGTATTTGTACATAGCCAGGCTCATCTGCCAGAATCTTCAATGTGGCGCAGTTACCGGTCATAGAGCGGCAACTGTAGTGGCCCACTTCCCGCACGGTGCAAAGTGCCAGTGGGTAATCAGGGTTAGTCTGCTCATGGGGCGGTTGCCATGGTGCACAACTGAGTAAGCCTTTACCGTCCTCAGTAGCAAACTGGCTATCAGTATAGAGATACGGCGTGCCGGGGTGATCTTCTGTCGGGCAAGGCCATTGAACATAACCCAAACCGGCCATTTTCTCGTAGGTTGCACCATAGAAGGGTGGGCACAGGTTGCGCATTTCATCCCAAATTTGGCGAGTGTTTTGATACGCCATTGGGTAACCCATTGCCGTGGATATCAGGCTAATTATTTCCCAGTCAGGCTTCACATCGCCTTTCGGCTCGATGGCTTTGTTAAAATGCTGGAAGCCACGATCGGCGCTGGTATAAACCCCTTCATGTTCACCCCACGAGGTCGCCGGGAGTACCACATCCGCCAATTCGGCGGTTTTAGTCATAAAGATATCCTGCACCACCACCAGCTCTAATGCCTCGAACGCGGCGCGCATTGCAGCCAAATCAGGTTCGGTCTGGATTGGATCTTCACCAAACACGTAATAGGCTTTCAACTTGCCTTCTGCAACTTTATGCGGCACATCAGTAATCGAGTAACCAATATGCGCGGGTAACTCAGGCACTCCCCAGGCAGCAGCGAAGCGGCTTCTGGCTTCATCATCAGTCACTTTCTCATAACCGGGGAAGGTATTGGGCAGCACGCCCATATCACACGCGCCCTGCACATTATTTTGGCCGCGTACCGGCCCGACACCGACATTTGGCCGCCCCAGATTACCGGTTAATAACGCCAGCGAAGACAAGCCCTTAACCACATCGACCGCCTGCCCCCATTGGGTGACGCCCATGCCCCACAAGATAGTGGCCGCCGGAGCAGCAGCATAAGTGCGCATGGCCTGTCGTACCGCTTGCGCCGGCAAGCCAGTAATGTGTTCAACATCCTCCGGGCGGTAATCTGCCACTCCAGCTTGCAGGTCTTCAAAACCGCGCGTATGTGCACGGACATAATTAGCGTCGTACAGTTTTTCTTCAATCAGCACATAGATAAAGGCATTCACCAGTGCCATATTCGCGCCATTTTTCAGTGCCAACCATTGATCAGCAATACGGGCGGTTTCAATATGGCGAGGATCGCAGACGATCAGTTTGGCTCCCTTGTTTTTGGCCTTGAGGATCCGTCTGGCAACAATCGGGTGAGAGTCAGCCGCGTTATAACCAAACACCAACACACAGTCGGTATTTTCAATCTCACCAATCGAGTTACTCATCGCCCCATTGCCCAGCGTTTGCTGCAATCCGGCTACCGAGGGGCCATGACACAGGCGAGCGCAACAATCGATATTGTTGGTGCCGATGGCGGCACGTGCCAACTTCTGCATCACATAGTTGGCCTCATTGCCTGGCCCCCTTGAGGAGCCAGTCATCATGATGGCATCCGCACCATGGCGTTTTTTTATTGCTTTGAGTTTGGTGGTAATAAAGGCAATGGCTTCTTGCCAGCTCACACGCTGAAATGCCTCACCCCGCTTATGCCGTAACAATGGCGCGCTCAGTCGTGGGGTTAGCAACCGGGTATCGTTGAGGAAATCCCAGCCATAGTAACCTTTCAGGCATAACTCCCCCTGATTTGTGACACCATTAGCCGGCTGAGCGCCAACAATTTCGCCATCCTCAACCAATAAATTTAATTTGCATCCAGAGCCGCAATAAGGGCAGACCGTGAGGATCTTTTCCATTTTATTATCCTTATGACCACAAAGGTTACCGGACGATACCCGGCGCAGCACCACGAGCAGCGCGCAATTGTCTGTCCCGCTGTAGCGTTTCCAACGCCATCGGCGTTACCAATTTCAATGCTTTGGTTGGGCAGACTTCTATACAGGCTGGGCCTGCCTCACGGGAATGGCATAAATCACATTTATGCGCTTGCGCCCGGACCATTGCGTCATGGCTTACCTGCTCAACCATATTCATCGCCCCGAATGGGCAGACCAACATGCAGGTTTTGCAGCCAATACAGCGAGATGCCATTACCTGAACCCCATGATTGCCAGTGACAATGGCACCGTTCGGGCAGGAGTTCTCGCAGGGCGCATCTTCACATTGATGACACAAGATTGGGGTGCTGACGGCAAAGCTTTTCATTACACTCAGGCGCGGATGAAACTGCTCTGGCGTAATGGTGCTGGCGTTATTATTGGTACTGTGTGCCACCACACAGGCAATTTCACAGGTGCGGCAACCAATGCACTGCGTCATATCGGCGATTACAAATCGGTTCATCTTCTCTCCTGGCCGCCGGGGTTATAAAACATTGAGATAATAAGCAATGCTTTCGGCCGCTTTGCGCCCCTCGGCAATGGCCGTGACAATCAGATCTGCGCCACGCACGATGTCACCACCCGCAAAGATTTTTGGGTTACTGGTTTGATACGGGTAACCGGAAATCGTCGGTGCGACCACTCGCCCCTGCTTATCCAGCACCACATTGTGTTCCGCCAGCCACGACATACGGTGCGGGCTAAAACCAAAGGCCATAATTACCGCGTCGGCCGGAATAATGTGCTCGGAGCCGGTGATTGGGCGGGCCTGCCGCCGCCCTTTAGCATCTGCCTGCCCCATTTCAGTTCGAACCATTTTGATACCAGTAACCTGCCCCTGTTCATCCACCTCAATCTTTTGTGGCTGAAGATTGAACATAAATTCGGCCCCCTCCTCGCGCGCATTTTTCACCTCTCGCTTGGAGCCAGGCATGTTCTTTTCATCACGACGGTAAGCACAAATCACGCTGCTAGCACCATGGCGCAACGAAGTACGCACACAATCCATCGCAGTATCGCCGCCGCCCAAAACCACTACCCGTTGGTTTTCCATGCTGACATAAGGGTGAGCACCACTGCCCGCGTACCCCATCAGGTGTTGGGTATTGCCGATCAGGAATGGCAATGCATCTTAAACCCCTTGAGCATCCTCATTTTCCAACCCGGAGCGCATTGAACGGTATGTTCCCACGCCGAGGAATAGGGCATCGAAATCACTAAGCAGGCTCTCCATGGTGATATCCCGCCCAATCTCGGTATTTAGGCAGAACTCGACACCCATCTCGCTAAAAATCTCACGCCGACGGGTCATCACACCTTTCTCTAATTTGAATGCCGGAATACCAAAGGTTAACAAACCACCGATTTCGGGATAACGATCAAACACCACCGGTGTAATGCCGTTACGGACCAGAATATCCGCACACCCTAACCCCGCAGGCCCTGCACCGATGATAGCAACACGTTTACCCGTGGGTTTGACTTGCGACATATCCGGCCGCCAGCCGGTGGCTAATGCCGTTTCCGTAATATGCCGTTCAATCTGACCAATCGTCACTGCGCCATCGTGGTCGTTTAAAGTACAAGCTTGTTCACACAAACGGTCCTGCGGGCAAACTCGGCCACATATCTCTGGCAAACTACTGGTTTGGTGGGATAACTCAGCTGCTTCATGAATACGGCCCTGATGAGCCAATGAAATCCATTTCGGGATAGCGTTATGTAGCGGGCAGGTCCACTGACAGATGGTCTTATCACCGCAATTTAAACAACGTTCAGCCTGCTCATGGATTTGGCCTTCAGTGAACGGCAGATAGATCTCGGCAAAACTTGCCTTACGCTCCGCCAGTGGGATTTTTTTAGGCTCAAGGCGCGGTGTTCGTGGCCGCTGCAATAGATTAACCGGTGCCGCATCACGAATATTTTTGCTCAGTGGGCTGAATGAGTGCGCCGCGCCAGCAGAAGTAGCACTACTGAACAAACGGCCATTGTGCTCATTCAATGCGGTGCGCTGGCGCTTTTGCTGCTGTTGCCGGAGTAGATAATGTTGATCAACCAGTGTCAGGGCCTGCGTCGGACAGGTTTTGATACAAGCAGGGCCATCAGGCTGATCAATACAAAGGTCGCATTTCTGTGCTTCAGTACGTTGATAGGCATCGGCCAGACGATGACTCGCAGGTTGTACCGTCTCGGTGACCACCGTCATCATGCCAAACGGGCAGGCGATCATGCAGGTTTTGCAGCCGATACATTTTTCCTGAATAACCTGAACACTGTTATTCAACTCAACGATGGCACCATTCGGGCAAGTGCTGGCACAAGGGGCATCTTCACAATGGTGACAAAAGACCGCAGTGGCACTTTGGTTACCTTTAAATACTTTCACCCGAGGTGTGAAATAGTCAGGTTTATCAGGGAATGTCCCCTCATGATGAGCGACAACACAAGCTACTTCACAGCTGCGACAGCCAATACAACTTTCGGCGTCAGCCACAATAAATGGATTCATCTTATTTCTTCCCAGAAGTCACGCCATTGCCGGATAAATAATTATTATTTGCAACAACTATTCACAACTCTATCAAATCATTAACCTTACAAACATAGTGTCTATAATGTTGTATTATTACAATTAATTTTTAATGCAAAAGAATCGTGCCATTGCTGATATTTCGGGATAATTAAATAGGCAAATGCACGAAGATAAAGAGTAATAAATAGCGGGAAGAATCGATTAAGCACAGTTATTTCACCCAGTTATTTACAATAATAAAGAGATTTAACCCGGACAATGTTAATTAGATGTTTATTTACCCCATCTGAATACTAAAGATAATTTTGATCCAGATCAGTTTATTATCAGGATTAAAAATAATCTCATTGGAATATAACCAAACTAGTTGCTGTTGCGGCAAGACCGCTCGCACCGTCGCAACCTCAAGTCCGACGGGTATTTGTGATGATAACCCCACTTCGCTGTACAGCCACACAACAATTAAATAATTTAGCCGCGTTTTTTTGGGCCTATGCACAATGCGAATTATTTCCCCGCTCCATATAATGTATCTGGCGCTAACGAAGACATTTATGAAAATTGATTCTTTTATTT
>NZ_JAZGQE010000074.1:0-21240 GCF_048593885.1 Yersinia sp. 1252 StPb PI
AAATAACCTTACATAAAATAGGATTTATTTAATTTGTTACCAAAGATGTGATCTCGATTGGATCATGAATACTCATTTATGGGTATATTTTGCTCGCGAATATACCTACAAATGGAATGGATAATGAAAAAAGTCACTTTGGCATTGTTAGCTGTAGCCGCTCTGGCTCCCACTGCGGCAAGCGCGCATCAAGCAGGCGATTATATTTTCCGGGCAGGGACAGCAACTGTCAGACCAAATGCCGGGTCTGATGATGTATTAGGTTACGGTTCCTTCAAAGCGGATAACAATACTCAGTTAGGGCTGACTTTCAGCTATCTGATTACTGATAACATCGGTGTAGAATTGCTGGCTGCCACGCCGTTCCGCCATAAAATTGGGCTGGAGGCAACCGGTACCATTGCTGAAGTTAAGCAATTGCCGCCAACCTTAATGGCGCAATACTATTTCCGCGATAAGCAAGACAAACTGCGCCCGTATCTGGGTATCGGCCTGAACTACACCACCTTCTTTGATGAGAAATTTAATAACACAGGGCAAGGTGCCGGTTTGACGGATTTAAGTGTTAAAGATTCGTGGGGTATTGCCGGGCAAGCGGGTATGGACTACATGGTCAGTGAAAACTGGATGCTGAATATGTCGGTCTGGTGGATGAATATCGAAACTGACGTGAAATTCAAAGCCGGGGGTGAAGAGCAAAGTATTCATACCCGTCTTGATCCATGGGTGTTTATGTTTGGCGCGGGCTATCGTTTCTAATTACCCTTTGTTCTTGACGTTGCAGGGGTGTTGGCTGCACTCACTTACCCGAATCACTGACCTGAGTCAGCTCATCGGGATGCGTTTGCTGGCTGCCTACCTGCAACGGCAATAACTTTGGGCAATACCCTTCGTCCTTGCCGCTACAGAGGGGCTGAGTTCACTCATCGGTGACAAAGGAGGCGCGAAGGGCGCCTCCGAACAGGGGATTATTTGATTTGCATTCTATCACTAACAGATTTCACCCCAGGTACGGTACGGGTGATCTGTACTGCACGGTTTGCATCCTGACGCGAACTAACAAAGCCGCTTAACTGGACCCGTCCTTTAAAGGTCTCAACACTGATTTCAGTAGATTTAAGATTCTTCTCACCCAGTAACGCCGATTTTACCTTGGTGGTCACCACAGTATCATCCAGGTATCCACCTGTGCCTTCAGATTTAGGTGTTGGTGCACAGGCTGCTACTGCCATTGCCATGATTACTACAATACATAAAGCTGAAAGGGTCTTAAAAAGCTTCATAAATTACTCTCCATGTTTGCCAATAATTTAACAGGACATTACGAAAAAAATAACTTGTTGAAAGCGTTATAAACACATATTGACGTCGTGCTACTGATCACTCATCGCATCCAAAATGTAAAGAAATGCTTAGGGCGTTACATAATTATTGGTTATGAATAGTGTTAATTCAAATTTGCAGCAGATATATAGCGTGGCAGGCGAGAAGTTCGAGCGAATATAGCGCCTGATCTGAACCGACAATCAGGCGCTGGTGGTGAGATTAGCCGCGAGTTGCCGCTTTCATTTCAGTCACAAAACGCGACAACTGGGCTAACATCTCAGCGGGCTGTGAGACATTATTTTCAATGATTTTTACAATCGCGGAGCCTGAAATCGCGCCGGCCGCACCGGCTGCCAGACTGGTCTTCACTTGTGCTGGCTGTGAAATACCAAAACCTTGTAGTGCTGGGGCGGCATTATATTCACGCAGTTTATCAATCAGATGATTTAGCGCAAGCTGACCGTGATTCTCAGCACCGGTGACACCCGCACGTGACAATAGATAGGTGTAACCACGGCCATGAGAAGCTATCTCGCGCAGTAAATCATCGTCCGCATTGGGTGGGCAGATAAAGATAGGCGCAATCCCATGGCGCAGTGCCGCTGCGCGGAACAGGGCTGACTCTTCAAAAGGTACGTCCGCAATGAGCACTGAATCGACACCGACAGCAGCACAACGCTGGTAGAAACTATCAATTCCATTGTGGAATACCAGATTTGCATACATCAGCAGGCCGATGGGAATAGCGGGGTGTTTTTTACGGATTTCCGCCAGCATTTCAAAGCAGATACCGGGTGTCACGCCAGCGGCAAAAGCACGCAATGCTGCATTTTGAATGGTTGGGCCATCTGCAAGTGGATCAGAGAATGGTATACCCAGCTCCAACGCATCGGCACCTGCCGCAATTAATGTATCAATAATCTCTAAAGATAGAGCCGGTGTTGGATCCCCTAGCTGTACGAAAGGAACAAATGCACCTTCTTTTTTGGCTGCCAACTGATTGAAAAGTTGCTGATAACGCTCCATTAAATCTCTCCCCGTGCTTTCAGAATATCGTGAACGGTGAAAATGTCTTTATCACCGCGCCCGGACAGATTCACTACCAATATCTGTTCTTTTTCCGGCGACGCTTTAATCATTTTTAAGGCATGGGCCAAGGCATGGGAGGATTCCAGTGCTGGAATAATCCCCTCTTTGCATGACAGCGCTTTAAAGGCATCCAGTGCTTCGTCATCGGTAACGGAAACATAATCAGCACGACCAATGCTATTTAAATAAGCATGCTGTGGCCCTACGGATGGGAAGTCTAATCCCGCAGAAATTGAGTAAGATTCTTCGATTTGGCCGTCACTGGTCTGCATCATCGGCGATTTCATGCCGAAATAGATGCCTACTTTACCGTGTTTGAGTGGTGCACCGTGCTGGCCGGTTTCAATACCCAACCCTGCTGGCTCAACACCAATCAGAGCAACACCTGGCTCATCGATAAAATCAGCAAACATACCAATCGCATTCGAGCCGCCACCGACGCATGCCAGCACCACATCCGGCAGACGGCCTTCCCGGGCTAACATCTGCGCTTTGGTTTCTTCGCCAATCATCCGTTGGAATTCACGCACGATAGTCGGGTAAGGGTGTGGGCCTGCTGCGGTTCCCAACATATAGTGGGCGGTTTCGTAACTGCCAGACCAATCGCGCAGTGCTTCATTACAGGCATCTTTCAAGGTGGAAGAACCGCTGTGCACTGGGATCACTTCAGCCCCCATCAGGCGCATACGGAACACGTTGGGTGACTGGCGCTCAATATCTTTGGCACCCATGTAAATACGGCATTTCAAGCCGAGCAGGGCGCAAGCCAGTGCTGACGCTACCCCATGTTGACCTGCGCCGGTTTCCGCAATGATTTCGGTTTTACCCATGCGTTTGGCCAATAAGGCCTGACCCAAAACCTGATTGGTTTTGTGCGCGCCGCCGTGCAGCAGGTCTTCACGTTTCAGGTATAACTTGGTTTTTGTCCCGGCGGTCAAATTCTGACACAGGGTTAGCGCGGTCGGGCGACCAGCATAGTTCTTTAACAGATCCTGAAATGCTGCCTGGAACTCAGGGTCCTGTTGAGCACTGACAAAAGCCTCTTCCAGTTGCTTCAATGCTGGCATCAAAATCTGCGGCACATACATGCCACCGAACTCGCCAAAATAAGGATTAAGTGTGGTCATTTTTCTGTCCTATGGGGTGACTAAAGTGTGTCCATGAATCATGAATAAAGTTAGCCAAAAATTATCCATCAGTAAGCGCGTAACGTCTGGAAAACAGCGGCGATCAGTTGTGAGTCTTTGATGCCGGGGGCACTTTCTACACCGGAATTGAAATCAAGACCGGCACAACCCAGTTGGGCTGCTGCACAACAGTTATCAGCGCTTAGCCCACCCGCCAGCAGCACATTATCCAGCGGTTGACCGGCCAGTAATGACCAGTCAAAGCGTTGACCGGTGCCACCGTTGCCGTGGTCCAGAACATAACGCTCGACATGTTGTGAGTTGCGTTGCGGTACACTATCGTCAACACGCAACGCCTGCCAAATTTGGCAACTGGCAGGCAGTATCGCGCGCAGTTGATTGATATAGCTCTGATCTTCTTGCCCGTGCAACTGCACTGCCACCAGCGACAGGCGCTCGGCTGTTTGCTGCACAGTTCCAATTTTGGCATCACGGAAGACGCCAACATACTTCAATGGTGCGCCGCTAATCACAGTCCGTGCTTTGGCGATATCCACATAACGCGGCGAACTACCAACAAAGATTAAACCACCATAGACGGCACCTGCTTGATAAGCTGCGGCGGCATCTTGAGCGCGGGTCAGGCCGCAGACTTTATTTTCACCGAGTAACACACGGCGCACCGCAGCATTGAGATCGGGTTCAGACATCAACGCGCTGCCAATCAGGAACCCGTTGGCAAAGTGACTCAGTTCGCGCACCTGTTGGTAATTATTAATACCTGATTCGCTAATAACCGTGACACCTTTTGGCAGCCGTGGGGCCAGTTCGCGGGTGCGATCAAGGCTTATCGACAAGTCACGCAGATCCCGGTTATTAATACCGACCACTTTGGCACCTAATGCAATCGCCCGATCCAGTTCTTCAGCATTACTGGCCTCGGTCAACACCCCCATATTCAGGCTGTGTGCTACGGCGGCCAGTTGGCGATAGCTGTCATCATCGAGCACCGATAGCATCAGTAAAATGGCGTCAGCCTGATAAAAACGCGCCAATTGAATCTGATAGGCGTCGATAATAAAGTCTTTACACAGCACCGGCTGAGTGACGGCAGCACTGACGAGTGGTAAGAAATCAAAGTTGCCTTGGAAGTACTTTTCATCGGTTAATACCGAGATGGCCGATGCATAATTTTTATAAACTGCTGCAATGTCTGCCGGATTAAAGTTTTCGCGGATAACCCCCTTGGACGGGGATGCCTTCTTACATTCCAGAATAAAAACGGTCTTACTGCCTTGCAGCGCGTGATAAAAGTCGCGCTGGCTCAGGGTAATATCGTTTTGAAAACTAGCCAGAGGCTGTTGCAATTTCCGAGCGGCAACCCAGATTTCCTTATCGTGCACAATGTGGTGGAGCACGGTTTTATTAAGCCCAGTTTCCTGCATGATTTATCCTCTCGCCGCCAGAGCGGTAACACAGTCAAAAGCCTGACCGCTGTGAATCATTTCCAATGCCTGCTGTGCGTTATGGCGCAGGTTTTCCTGACCGTGCAACTTCAGCAATAACGCCACGTTAGCCGCAACGGCTGCGGCGTGTGCCGGTTCACCTTTACCTTGTAACAACCGTGCTAAAATGTCACGGTTTTCTTCCGGTGCGCCGCCTTGTAATGCGCCCAGTGAATAACGGTTCAGACCAAAATCTTCCGGTGCTAATTCATAGCTTTCGATGCTGCCGTTATTCAGCTCAGCCACCTGAGTCGGTGCATGAATCGCCACTTCATCCATTCCCCCACCATGTACCACCGCAGCACGCTGGTAACCCAACACTTGTAGGGTTTGCGCGATGGGTAATACCAACTCAGGGCTGTAAACACCAATCAGCGCCAACGGCGGGCGAGCCGGATTGATTAATGGCCCCAACACATTAAACAGGGTGCGGGTCTTCAACTGCTGGCGAACCGGCATCGCGTGGCGAAAGCCAGTGTGATACTGCGGGGCAAACAGGAAACAAACTCCTAACTCATCTAAGGCTAATCTGGATTGTTCCGCGCTCATGTCCAGGCGAATACCAAATGCGGCCAGCAAGTCTGATGAACCGGAACGGCTGGAAACACTGCGATTGCCATGCTTGGCCACTTTTACGCCGCAACTGGCGGCAACAAAGGCGCTGGCGGTAGAGATATTGATACTGTTAGTGCCGTCACCCCCGGTACCAACGATATCGGCGAACAGGTAATCCGGGCGCGGGAAGGGCTGTGCATCCGCCAATAAGGCTTGCGCGGCGCCAGCTATTTCGGCAGGTGTTTCACCGCGTACTTTCATACTGATTAACGCCGCCGCCAATTGGCTCGCTTCCAGTTCACCTCGCACGATAGAGCTAAACAGGATTTGGCTTTCCGCTTGGGTCAGGGATTTAGCCTGAAACAGTTTTTCCAATAATAATTCTTTTGATAATAATAAGTTTTGCATCTTATAGTCCTTAATTACACCCTACCCAAAGAACATGGTGTTACAGGTGACAGCATGCGAGTAACGAATGTAGCTAACACCGCTACAGCTTCATGTGTGGAGGGCATAATGCCCAGTCCAGCGTCTGCTCAAGCAAACGGGCACCATGGGTGGTTAAAATAGATTCCGGGTGAAATTGGTAGCCACACACCCGATGTGCGTCATGGCGCACCGCCATGACCATCTCACCAAAACGGGCGTTAACAGTTAATTCTGTTGGGATATTGCTGCCCACTAATGAGTGGTAGCGGGCTACTGGCAGCGGATTCGGCATGCCTGCAAACATAGCTTGTCCATCGTGTTCAATGGCCGAGGCTTTGCCGTGCAGTATCTCTCCTGCCTGTCCTACATGGCCGCCATAAGCTTCGACAATGGCCTGGTGGCCAAGGCAAATACCGATAATCGGTAACTGGCCGCGTAAACGTTGCAATAATTCGGGCATACACCCCGCCTGTGCCGGTGTGCCAGGACCGGGCGAGAGCATCAGCACCGGTTGTTCGAGTTGTTGCAAGCGGGCGATAATGGTATCGGCGGCGATTTGGTTACGGTAAATCACCACCCGATGGCCACTGGAACGTAATTGGTCCACCAGGTTGTAAGTAAAGGAGTCAATATTATCGAGCAGCAAGATATCAGCCATTAGAAGATCTCCCTGGCATGGTGTGCGCTAGCAATTGCCCGCAGAACCGCACGTGCTTTATTGCGAGTTTCATCGGCTTCGGCCTGTGGAATGGAGTCAATCACCACACCGGCCCCCGCTTGGACCGTGGCGATACCGTCTTCGACATAAGCTGAGCGGATAACAATGCAGGTATCCAAATCGCCGTGTGCGGTAAAGTAACCCACCGCGCCACCGTAACTGCCCCGACGTGCGCCCTCACTGCCAGCAATCAATTGCATAGCGCGGACTTTCGGTGCGCCGCTCAGGGTGCCCATATTCATACAGGCTTGATAAGCATGCAGTACATCCAGATCCTGACGCAGCGTGCCCACTACGCGCGAGACCAAATGCATCACAAAGGAATAGCGGTCAACTTTAGTTAAATCGGCCACATAGCGGCTACCCGGCTCGCAGATGCGGGCTAAATCATTACGGGCTAAATCCACCAGCATCAGATGTTCAGCCAATTCTTTATGGTCAGTGCGCATCTCCAGCTCAATACGGCTGTCTAAATCGCGATCCAATTCACCATTGGCACGGCGGCCACGCGGGCGGGTACCGGCAATCGGGTAAATCTCAATCTGGCGGTTGGTGGCGTCATATTTCAGCGCACTTTCCGGTGAAGCACCAAACAGGGAGAATTCGTTATCCTGCATAAAGAACATATACGGGCTGGGATTATGGTCTTTCAATGTTTGGTATGCCGCCAGTGGTGAGGGGCAAGGCAGTGAGAAACGGCGTGAAGGAACAACTTGGAAAATTTCGCCTTCTCGGATTGCTATCTGTAATTGGGCCACCACTGCACCGTACTCGGCGTCTGATTGGTTACACTGTAACGCCATCTCAGGCACTGACTGGGCCGGGATCGGTTGTGGTGCTTGCTGTAGCTGGTGGCTAACTTGTTCTAACCGCTGGGTCAGACGCAAATGCTCGCTAGCGTCGGCGGTAAACAGACTGGCTTGCAACTGCGTCGAGCGATGCTGATGATCCAATATCAACAAGGTTTCGGCTAAATAGAAGCAGAAATCCGGGCAACGTTGGTCCTGGCGCAGCGGGGGTAAATTTTCAAAACCCGCCACCAAATCGTAAGCGAATAGACCACCAATGAATACGGCTTCCCGCTCAGCTATGGGTGCATCGACCAGTTTTAGTAGCAAACGTAGCGCATCAAAAACCGACAATGACTGTAAACGAGAGTCTTCATCTTGCACTTCGTTAATGATAGGGAAGGTTAATTCACGGCCATTCGGGCGCACTTGAATCTCTACTTGTGGCGGTAACACAGCATCTAACAGCGGTAATAACGACGCGCCATTGCGACTGAGTGCTTCAATCGTGACTTTCTGCTCAAGGGCGGTAATACGTAAAGCACTATCAATAATCAGCAGGCTTTTTAAGTTCTGTTTACTGGTCACTTCTGCGGATTCAAGCAGCAGAGTGGCTGGTCGTGCGCCGCAGAGCTGGTGAAACAGCGCGGTTGGGTCATCGCGGTAACACGCCGGGGTGCTCAGTAACTGTAATGTGGGGCGCGAAGTTTGCATCATTTATCTTTCCTGAAAAGTGATTACGCCGAAATCTGACCATAAAAAAGCCCGCTATTAGCGGGCTGAAGCAATCTGCATTGTCTGGTGACTGATATGCGTGATTACATCGCCCGAGAGAGGGAGATGTGCCACCAACGCAGTAAGGAAATCAGGGAAGTTTTCATTATCAGTCACTACTCTCTATGATTGCATTCAGTTTATTCCCCTTGCCCTTGAAGCCGCAGGGGGTTAGCTACATTCACTTGCTGTTAACTCAGACGTTTAAGTACTCCGTGAACTTGTGTACTAGTTAACTGGTTCACGAGGTAAATGTCAACCCTTGATTGATTGTTTTCTAACAAAGTCTGTGCGGTTATCTATTTCACTTTAATTTCGCTACGGTGGCAGAGCACGACTAAGTTTGATTAACGTTAGTGTGTTATTAACAGGTATGATAGCCCGCCACGCTTTTTCGGATTTTTGTTTTGGTTAATAAGACCATTTTGATAAATAAACCTGTTTTGACTGATAACACCACCTTATCTGATAGGGCCGATGCCGCCACATCAACGGCCTTTACACTTTATGATTTGCATAGCCATACCACTGCGTCGGACGGCTTGTTAACCCCTTCGGCACTGGTAATAAGAGCCGCACAGATGCGGGTAGGTGTTTTGGCTATTACCGATCACGATACCACCGCAGGGTTGGCTGAAGCCGCCGCCACCATTGCCCAGCAACAATTGGCACTACGGCTTATCCCTGGGGTGGAAATTTCTACATTATGGGAAAATCACGAGATCCATATTGTGGGATTAGGTATTGATACCCAGCATGCCAGTATTGGCAAATTATTGAGTGAGCAGTCCAACTATCGCTATATTCGGGCGCAGGAAATAAGCGCGCGACTGGAAAAAGCGCGGATTCCCGGTGCCTGGGACGGAGCTAACCGCTTGGCGGGGGGCGGACAGGTAACCCGTGGGCATTTTGCCCGCTATCTGGTGGAATTGGGGTTAGCGAGTAACGTTGGGCAGGTTTTTAAAAAGTATTTAGCCAAAGGCAAGACCGGTTATGTCCCCGCACAATGGTGTACAATAGAACAAGCTATTGAAGCAATTAAGCAATCTGGTGGGCAAGCGGTACTGGCGCATCCGGGTCGTTACGATTTAACCGCCAAATGGTTGAAACGTTTATTAGCCCATTTTGCCGAACATGGCGGTGATGCCATGGAAGTTGCCCAGTGCCAACAAGCCCCCCATGAACGAGCGCAGCTTGCACAGTATGCGCGCGACTATAATTTACTGGCATCCCAGGGATCTGATTTCCATCAGCCTTGCGCCTGGATTGAATTGGGCCGCAAATTGTGGCTGCCCGCAGGGGTGGAACCAGTATGGCGTGATTGGCCTGTAGAGCCAGCTAACGCGAACGTTGAATGATGAGGTAGTGTCATGAGTCAATTTTTTTATATACACCCGGAAAACCCTCAGCCGCGACTGATCAACCAAAGTGTTGATGTGTTACGCAAGGGCGGGGTGGTGGTTTACCCGACAGATTCTGGTTATGCCCTTGGCTGCCGTTTAGAAGATAAAGCGGCAATGGAACGAATTTGCCGAATCCGCCAATTAGATGGTAATCATAACTTCACACTGGTGTGCCGTGATTTGTCGGAGTTATCGACTTATGCATATGTTGATAATTCAGCGTTTCGACTGATCAAAAATAATACCCCGGGTAATTACACCTTTATATTGAAGGCGACGAAAGAAGTCCCTCGGCGTTTGATGAATGACAAACGTAAAACTATTGGTTTACGTGTGCCTTCTAACCCTATTGCGCTGGCGTTGCTGGATGTATTAGGCGAGCCTTTGATGTCGACGACATTGATGCTACCGGGTAATGACTTTGCTGAATCCGACCCGGAAGAGATCAAAGACCATCTCGGTAAGCAAGTGGATTTAATCATCCATGGCGGTTCATTAGGGCAGCAACCCACTACAGTTATTGACCTGACTGATTCCTCTCCTGAAGTTATTCGTGAAGGAGCGGGGGACGCCACACCGTTCCGCTAAATATCTTTATATCTGGGGTGTTGGATACGGCATAACCGAAAGGTACCGCTATCCAACCCAGATGACATGCTCAATCGCCGGTGTTAGAAGGCATATTTCACACTAAGCCCGCCAGCTACACCTTCGCGTTTTCCGCTGTAACCTGACAGTTTCAGGTCCATAGACAGATTCTTTTCTTTAGTCGGCGTAATGCGAATGCCCACTTCAGCAATGCCCGTGCTCCCTTTAACGCCAGCAGAATCGATATTGTCCCCATCGATAGTCCCCTTGGCTTTACCATCAAATTCATATTCATAGGCAACCCCGCTGATAACATCCAGTTTCGGTGTGGCATGATAGGTGACAGTAACGCCGGTATTAACACGCTGTGAGTTCAACGCCGAAAACGTCAGCTTCTCATTCTGGGAATTAGTGACACTGTCACTGCCTACTCGAGTCGACAGAATACTGGCATGGGTGTCTAGTTTCACCGCCGGCGTCATGGCATAGCGATAGCCGGTTTTCAGCTGCCCGCTGACATAAGGTGACGCGCTGTCATAATGGCTCGCAACCCCGCCATTCACACCGAAATCAGCAGAAGAGAAATCGCTGGATACGCGGCCTGCACGCAGAGAACTGTTGAGGTAAATAGCGTTAGTGAATGCATAGTTGGCAATAATACCAGCACCTTTATAGTCGACATTTCCGTTACTTTTTACACTGGCCAATCCGCTAAAATCATTATAGGCGTCATAGCTACCCCAGCCGGCTTCAAACAGGCCACCGAGGGTGAGTTGCCCCAGATTCTTAGTGATGCCGGTGGTCAAAGCAAAGCTATCCATATCAATGTGGGAACCGGTGTTGTAACGGCTCTTGCTGCCGGAGGTCAGACCAAATAGCGCCACCTCATTGTCATCACGCTTGAGCTGTGCGGTATCTAACCCGGCAAGCAGGTCGCTGCCTTGGTTGATCAACAGCATGCCTGGCAGGCGGCCTTCCAAATAGGCTTTAGTCTGTGGATTTACCTCAAAACCGGTAATCGGGCTGCTTTCCCGGCTTAATTGGGTTACGCCATCTAACGACGCTTTTACTGCATCATTTTCCCGATACACTCTGATATCAGCCAGTTTTGCCGTACCCATCGTGACTTTTTGCGTGTTATTTAACGTCGCTTCACCCCCAGTGACATTTGAGATAAGCGTAATAGCATCACCCTTGACCAGGCCGCTGTCCTTACTGATACCGGTCACTGCAATAGCCGCATTGTCGATATTGGCCGCGTTAGTCAACGCAATCAAAACATCATTATTTTTAATATTGTTGTTGAGATAAAAATTATAAAAGGCAAAATTACCCATCTTATTCAGAGTGATAGGGTTAGCGGCAAAGTTAAAGGTATTGCCGCTGAAAGCATCACCATATGAGGTTGCGATACCGTCGAACATATCCGCATACCCCCCCCATATTTCACTGCTATTGGCGTTAAACACCGGAGTGCCTGACAGCGTAATGGTGTTATTGATTGCCGTGGCATTCTCAGGTGTTGGCGCGCCACCAAAGCTTGATGCATAGCCGCCATAAATAAGGCCACTGAATACACCGCCATTCAGCGTAAGAGTGTTGGTATTACTTTTTACCCTGATACTGCTACTTTCCCCTGGGGTTATTTGGTCAATCATGGTGATGGCTTCTGCGTAGCCACCATAAATGGAACCGATAAATGAACCATCATTAATAACAATGGTATTGCCACTGCTTGAGGCGCTGGCGTTTGCCTGAGTTTTATCTACGTTGTTAGTGCCATAGGCAAAAGCAAACACATTGGTATAGGCATATCCACCATGGACAGGGCCATTAAACGAACCGCCATTAATTGTAATGTTGTTGGTATCACTGGTTGCGCGTGCATCAACCAAACTTCTGGCGATACTGTCAGTACCGTAGGCGTTTGCAAAAGCATTGCCATTGGTAACAGAATAACCGCCGTAAATATCACTCTTGAACACACCATTGTTAATAATAATCGTATTCATATTACTGCTGGCGTTTGCATAGACATCACTTTCGGCAATGCGATTTATCGCCATAGCGCTTACCATGGCATCGCTATTGGCATCGGCACTGGCATAACCGCCATAAATATCGCCATTAAATAAACCATTATTAACGATAACGGTATTATTATTACTTGCCCCATTAGCATCAGCACGGCTTATAACCGCGTTAGTATTACTTACGTTAGACGTTGATGCGACAGCATCAGCAGACCCGCCAAGAATAGATTGCAATGTGGCGGATACGGGCGTATCGACAGTAACAGTATACCCGGAGGCATCGGTACTCTCTGAACCCTCCGCCAATGCGCCAATAATATCAGTACTTGAGGCTGTAGTGACCGTACAGGCACTATCAGTCGATGTTCTGGCGGGGTCGTTACACTCAATAGCATAAGCACTAGAGGCCGCACCGGTCATTAACGTTGCCATCAGGCAGCGGGTAATAATATTTAATTTTTGGATTGTAATAGGTTTCATATAGATGAATACATCCTGGTGATAATAATGATTACAAGAAAGATAAAATCGAAATAAGAAAACGAAATAGAAATAAGAGACGAGAAATTGAGAAAAGAAAGGCTTGGTTTTTAATCGGGTTTAAACTCGCCTTATCGAGTTGGAATTAACACTGCAGATGGCAGTTGATGGAGTACAGTTTAAATTGATTTAGATCACAAAATAATCAGACAAGCATCCGATCGGTGTAGGATTATTCTTGTATTGCACGATTTTTATCCATTTTGGCCATGGCACTGTAGATCTCTGAGCAAGTAAAAGGGAGGGCAGACACTTTTTGAATCCTTGAGTGTGAAATTAGTGTAATATGTCGGGTCACGAACCAGCGTGTGAGTCCGCCTGCACCCTTTTTAGTGCGCCATGCTGTGTTCTAAAATGTATTACAATCAGTGAGTTTTGCTTGATTGTGAGCTTAACTTATTGATTACAATATATAACTCGACGCCTGTGAAGGCGACATTAGAGGTTGCTCAATGAGCGAGAAGTCAGAAAACCAAAAATTACCAAACTCAAAGCCACAAAGCCCTAAACCGCAGGGCGATAAAATTGTGGGTGAAAAATTACAGAAAATCTTGGCACGCGCCGGTCATGGCTCGCGTCGGGAAATCGAAACCATTATCCAACAAGGCCGTGTCAGCGTTGATGGTAAAATATCAACGCTGGGTGATCGTGTTGAAGTCACTCAGGCCACCAAAATTCGCCTCGATGGTCATCTTCTTTCTATTAAAGAATCTGAAGAGGCTGTTTGCCGTGTTCTGGCGTATTACAAGCCGGAAGGTGAACTCTGTACCCGTAATGATCCCGAAGGTCGCCCAACAGTATTCGATCGTTTACCTAAACTGCGCGGTTCGCGCTGGGTGGCGGTAGGCCGTCTGGACGTTAATACGTCAGGTTTATTATTGTTCACTACTGACGGTGAACTTGCCAACCGTCTGATGCACCCAAGCCGTGAAGTTGAACGCGAATATGCCGTGCGGGTGTTTGGTCAAATCGATGACGAAAAAATCAAACAACTTAGCCGTGGCGTGCAGTTGGAAGATGGTCCAGCGGCTTTCCGCACCATTAGCTTCCAAGGCGGAGAGGGGATTAACCAGTGGTATAACGTTACGTTGACCGAAGGGCGCAACCGTGAAGTTCGCCGCTTGTGGGAAGCTGTTGGCGTGCAGGTTAGCCGTCTGATTCGTGTGCGTTATGGTGATATTAATTTGCCGAAGGGCCTGCCACGGGGTGGCTGGACCGAATTGGATCTGAAGGCAACCAACTACTTGCGTGAGTTGGTCGAATTGGATTCTGAAACTGTCAGTAAACTGCCGGTTGAGAAAGACCGACGCCGGGTTAAAGCCAATCAAATCCGTCGTGCGGTTAAACGCCATACTGAAGTTGCTGGCCGTCAGGTCGCGGGTCGTCAAGGTTCTGCTCGTAAAAGTTCTACTCGTCAAAATACGGGTAATGCAGCGCCAGCAGCAACGACGGCTCGACGCGGATCTAACAAGCGCGGGTAATTTGTCTAATGGGGAGGGATCATTTTCTCCCCATCATTGATGTTAAGCCTTCACATCCCTTCCTCTGCTATTGAGTTGCTTCCTAAAGTATAAAAAATCATCACCCATCTATTGGGTAGTATTATATTTCTATAATAAATGGTTTTACAGCATATACATATCATCAACCAGGATGAGATACCGCTAGTCGCTAAATATTCGGCGTGACTATATTGCTCTTGGGGAATACCCTCGGATTTAAAATCTCAGGAGCATTAATATGAAAAAGTCTCTGTTAACTACCAGCGCGGCTATTTTATTTGTCGTCGGCACCGGATTCTCATCTGTAACTTATGCTTGTGCTGGGCCTCACTCTCACTATGGCGACAATTGCGAAAACACCTGTGGCCCGCTCCCTGAACCATTGAAAACAATCTGCTATTTTGGCAGCACACAACACAAAGCGCAGTCGTCAAGCCAAGTGGTCCCTGGGATGGCAACACTAACTCCCGCCATTGGGACATTGACCCCGTCAAAAATACCCATGATCCCTCTAGAGAAGTAATTTGGAAAACTGAGTTTGCCAATAGGGACCGTAAGTTTAGATCTCATTATATATAGCGAAAAATGCCGCAGATATTGCCTCTGCGGCATTTCATTGGTTTGCATGAATACTGCGAATTACCAGTCAATACCTTGTTGTGCTTTAATTCCGGCATCAAAAGCATGTTTGACCGGGCGTAATTCACTGACGGTATCGGCCATTTCCAACAAATCGCGGTGGCAGCCACGGCCAGTAATAATCACGGTTTGATGGGCAGGGCGCTGTTTGAGGGCGGTGATGACCTCATCAAGTGGCAGATAGTCATAGGCGACCATATAAGTCAGTTCATCCAGCACCACTAAATCCAGGCTTGGGTCTGCCAACATGCGCAAACCGTGCTGCCAAACACCTTGGCAGGCGGCAGTGTCAGTTTCTCTATTCTGAGTATTCCAGGTAAAACCAGTCGCCATAACCTGAAATTCGACCCCATGCTGTTGCAGCAGGTTTTTCTCACCGTTAGGCCATTCACCTTTAATAAACTGAATCACCCCTGCTTTCAGACCATGCCCGACCGCACGGGTCACAGTGCCAAATGCTGCGGTGGTCTTGCCTTTACCGTTACCGGTAAAAACAATCATGATACCGCGTGTTTCTTGTGCTGCCGCAACCCGTGATTCAACCTTTTCTTTTATTTTTTGTTGGCGCTGCTGGTGGCGTTCTTCAGACATAACATGTTCCTTTATTCTGCGGGGCCGGCTTTACGGCCGGGTTGTGCATCGAAACTGATGCCGGTTTTTCTGCGGCTATCATCGCTCATGAGATAAAGATATAGCGGCATAATATCAGCAGGTGTTTTTAATTTAGTTGTATCTTCGTCAGGGAAGGCGGATGCCCGCATCTGAGTTCGGGTGCCGCCCGGGTTAATACAATTCACCCGCAAATTGCTGTGTTTATATTCTTCTGCAAGCACTTGCATCATGCCTTCGGTGGCGAATTTGGATACGGCATAAGCGCCCCAGCCGGAACGACCCTGGCGACCCACGCTAGAACTGGTGAATACCAGCGAGGCGCTGTGGGATTTCAACAGTAGCGGTAAAAGTGCCTGGGTAAGCATAAATGTCGCATTTACATTCACTTGCATCACATCCTGCCAGACGGCTATATTTTGCTCTGCCATCGGAACGATATCACCTAATAAACCGGCATTATGCAACACACCATCCAGATGAGAAACATGCTGACTTAGGGTATCTGCTAGCTGCTGGCAATCTTGTTGCGTTGCATGTAATAGGTCAAGTGGCAGTGTTAAAGCGGGCAACCCTTGAGCCTCAGCTATCTGTTGCTGTACCGCTATTAATTTACTTTCAGTCCGGCCAACTAACACCAGGCGAGCACCAAAACGGGCATAGGTCAGTGCCGCTTCGCGACCAATACCATCGCCTGCTCCCGTCACCAGTATAGTGCGGTTATTGAGCAGATCGTCTTTAGGTTGATAATGCATAATTATTCCTCTTACTGGCGGCGAATATTTTATTCAGGCATGCCGCGATATCTCTTACATTCTTATATTTAAGCGAAACCAATGCAATTTTTCATTTGCGCAAGACGGCAGCTTACGGGTTCGCTAGAATGCAGGTATCTCTCTAATAGCAGATGAATAAAGGCGGTATTTGTGGAGTTAATTTCTCTGTACGGACTGTTTCTAGCCAAAGTAGTGACGATTGTGGTCGCCATTGGTGCGGTAGTGTTACTGGTTGTCAGCCAAGGGATGAGAAAACAAGGGCAACGGGGTGAATTGAATCTGGTTGATCTGGGTGAGCAATATAAGGAAATTCAGCGGGAAATGCGGCTGGCGCGCATGAGTCATGCAGAACAAAAAAACTGGAGCAAAGAGTTTAAGAAGCAGCAAAAAGCGGATCAAAAGCTGAAGAAACAGCGCGCCAAAGCCGGTGCGGTGGCAGCGGTAAAACCCTGCCTATATGTAATTGATTTTAAAGGTAGCATTGATGCACATGAAGTGACGTCGTTGCGTGAAGAGATTTCTGCGGTTCTGGCGGTTGCTAGCGCGCAAGATGAAGTGCTGCTGCGACTCGAAAGCCCTGGTGGCGTAGTACATGGTTATGGTTTAGCCGCCTCGCAATTGGAGCGCTTGCGCCATAAAGGGATTCGCCTGACGGTGGCGGTCGATAAAGTAGCTGCCAGTGGGGGATATATGATGGCCTGTGTGGCTGATCGTATTATTAGTGCACCATTCGCCATTATTGGTTCTATCGGTGTTGTGGCCCAAATCCCGAACTTCCACCGCTTGCTAAAAAAGAATGATATTGATGTAGAACTGCATACTGCTGGTGAGTTTAAACGCACACTGACATTATTTGGTGAGAATACTGAACAAGGGCGCGAGAAATTCCGTGAAGATCTGAATGAAACGCACCTGTTATTCAAACAGTTCGTACAGCAACAGCGGCCCTCTCTGGACATCGATGCGGTTGCGACCGGTGAACACTGGTTTGGTACCCAAGCCAAAGAGAAAGGGTTGGTTGATGCCATTGGTACCAGTGATGATTTATTGATTGCCGAAATGGATAATCATGAAGTTATTGGTGTGCGTTATTCACGACGCAAACGTCTGATGGATCGTTTTACCGGCAGCGCGGCAGAAAGTGCTGACCGTCTATTATTACGCTGGTGGCAGCGCGGCGAAAAACCCCTTTTATAATCTGAGAGCATAGGGTTTTTAGTGAAGGAAGGCAGGGGGCTTAGCCCCCTGTTATTTGTGACTCAATGGCTAAACTAGCCATGTAATAATGGGAGGAGTCACCGGCAATTAATCGATTAAATGGTATTTAGCTGACAAAACATGAGCCAAATGTTTAAACATATTAAATACTGCGGTTGTTTTCGCTGTCGGTAAACCGTCTGCATCCAGGAAAAACTCGCCGCGAAATACCAATACTGGCCCTTTTTGTTCAACCTCAGTTGCCTGCATCCCATGCATATAATCTTCGTGCTGGCGAATAATCTTATTAGCCTCTGCCAATAATTTATTACGCTCAATCGGTGCTGTGTTTCCGTGCATTATATCTCCTTACTACAATGTAATTTCTCTCACTATTGTACTGCGGGTTAGCATTTGTTCGCAAACCGGCTAAGGTTTATTCGAGCCTCTGGCTGTTTTGTCGCCGTGATTGGATAAATTCATATTCCTCGCTAATTAGGTTGCGTAGCGCTTTTTATCAGGTACAGTGTGGGATTTTATACTATTAGGTGGAAGGTTTTGTTGACGCCATGAGGCAGAATTCGCTGCTGTAGTGCTGGGTGTAGGCAAAAATTTTGAGGGATCGAGGGGTCGTCAGGTAAGACTCGGCAGGCGCATTTATGGCTCCGATCAAAAAAACAGGTTGATCTCCTGAGAAAGTACCGCAATATAAAAAAGAGATTCAGAATGCCGCGGTACGGCAAGATAAAAACCTTCTTTTAGAAGAAATAATTTAGGTAAAGGTCATTATGGGTAAAGCCCTCGTAATAGTTGAGTCCCCGGCAAAAGCCAAAACTATTAATAAATACTTAGGGAATAACTACGTGGTTAAGTCCAGTGTCGGTCACATTCGTGATTTGCCGACCAGTGGATCAGCCAGTAAGAAGAGCGCTAACTCAACTGAAGATAAAGCCAAGAAAACCGACAAGCCCAAGACTAAAGTAAAGAAAGACGAAAAGGTTGCGTTAGTGAACCGTATGGGCGTCGATCCTTATCATGGCTGGAAAGCGCAGTACGAAATTTTGCCCGGCAAAGAAAAAGTGGTTGCCGAGCTGAAAGCATTAGCCGAAAACGCTGACCACATCTATCTCGCAACCGACCTTGACCGCGAAGGAGAGGCAATTGCCTGGCATTTGCGGGAAGTGATTGGTGGTGATGATAAGCGCTTTAGCCGTGTGGTTTTCAACGAAATCACCAAAAACGCCATCCAGCAGGCGTTTAATCAACCGGGTGAATTGAATATCAACCGGGTTAATGCCCAGCAAGCTCGTCGCTTTATGGACCGGGTTGTGGGTTATATGGTCTCCCCGCTGCTCTGGAAAAAAATTGCTCGTGGCCTGTCTGCTGGTCGAGTGCAATCAGTGGCAGTGCGCTTAGTTGTTGAGCGTGAACGGGATATCAAAGCATTCGTTCCCGAAGAGTACTGGGAGCTGCATGCTGACTTGCTGGCGAAAGGTGAAGTTCCGATTCAAATGGAAGTCACCCATGCCCATGACAAGCCGTTTAAACCGGTAAATCGCGAGCAGACGCATGCTGCACTGAAATTACTGGAAAATGCGCGCTATAAGGTGCTGGATCGTGAAGATAAACCGACCAGTAGCAAGCCCGGCGCGCCGTTTATTACCTCCACCTTGCAGCAGGCTGCCAGTACCCGTCTGAGTTTTGGTGTGAAAAAAACCATGATGATGGCGCAGCGCTTGTATGAAGCAGGTCATATCACCTATATGCGTACTGACTCCACCAATTTAAGTCAGGATGCGCTGACCATGGTGCGTGATTATATTGGCGACAATTTCGGTGATAAGTATCTGCCATCAGCGCCTAATCAGTACAGCAGCAAAGAAAATTCGCAAGAAGCGCATGAAGCTATTCGCCCTTCAGATGTGAGTGTGATTGCTGAGCAGTTAAAAGATATGGAAGCCGACGCCCAGAAGCTGTACCAACTGATTTGGCGTCAGTTTGTGGCTTGCCAGATGACACCAGCTAAGTATGACTCCACCACGTTGACCGTGCAGGCTGGCGATTTCCAACTGCGGGCGAAAGGGCGTACTCTGCGCTTTGATGGTTGGACTAAGGTGATGCCTGCGCTACGTAAAGGCGATGAAGACCGCACTTTACCGGTAATTGAAGTGGGCAGTGATTTGGATTTGCAAAAACTTATCCCAAGCCAACACTTCACCAAGCCGCCAGCACGTTACAGCGAAGCATCACTGGTAAAAGAGTTGGAAAAACGGGGTATTGGCCGTCCATCCACATATGCATCAATCATTTCGACCATTCAGGATCGTGGTTATGTGCGGGTAGAAAACCGCCGTTTCTATGCTGAGAAAATGGGTGAAATCGTTACTGACCGGTTAGAAGAAAACTTCCGCGAATTGATGAATTACGATTTTACCGCGCGCATGGAAAGTGGCCTGGATCAGGTTGCCAACGATCAGGCCGAGTGGAAAGCTGTACTGGATGGTTTCTTTGCCGAATTCAGCGAGCAGCTTGAAAAAGCAGAGAAAGATCCTGAAGAGGGCGGTATGCGCCCGAATCAGATGGTGATGACCAGCATCGACTGCCCAACCTGTGGCCGTCAGATGGGGATTCGCACCGCCAGTACCGGTGTGTTCCTTGGGTGTTCTGGTTATGCATTGCCGCCTAAAGAGCGCTGCAAAACCACGATCAATCTGGTACCCGAAGCTGAGATTCTCAATGTCCTTGAGGGTGATGATGCGGAAACTAACGCATTACGCGCCCGCCGCCGTTGCCAGAAATGTGGTACGGCAATGGATAGC
Organism: Yersinia sp. 1252 StPb PI; assembly: GCF_048593885.1. NCBI lineage: Bacteria > Pseudomonadati > Pseudomonadota > Gammaproteobacteria > Enterobacterales > Yersiniaceae > Yersinia > Yersinia sp. 1252 StPb PI. Next base: position 20,418 of record NZ_JAZGQE010000074.1, read on the forward strand.
TATCTCATCGATAACCAACGTAAATTGCATGTTTGCGGTAATAACCCTGCGTGTGATGGTTACGAGATAGAAGAGGGCGAGTTCCGTATCAAAGGGTATGAAGGCCCGATTGTTGAGTGCGAGAAATGTGGTTCTGAAATGCATCTGAAAATGGGGCGTTTTGGCAAGTACATGGGCTGCACCAATGACGAGTGTAAGAATACCCGTAAAATCTTGCGCAGTGGTGAAGTCGCGCCACCTAAAGAAGATCCGGTACCGTTGCCAGAACTGCCTTGTGAGAAGTCAGATGCCTATTTCGTGTTGCGAGACGGTGCTGCAGGCGTGTTCCTGGCTGCGAATACCTTCCCTAAGTCGCGCGAAACCCGTGCGCCGTTAGTCGAAGAGTTAGTTCGCTTCAAAGATCGTTTACCTGAAAAATTACGTTATCTGGCTGATGCGCCCGTGGCGGATAAAGAAGGTAATAAAACCATGGTACGTTTTAGCCGTAAAACCAAACAACAGTATGTTTCATCCGAGAAAGATGGCAAAGCCACGGGTTGGTCTGCTTTCTATATCGATGGAAAATGGGTTGAAGCGAAAAAATAAGTGGTTAAATCGATCGGAGTACACTTAAGCCTAGAGTACACCTAAGCCTATAGTGCGGTGCTCCGGTAGCACAAAAAAACCCAGCCTCAATGGCTGGTTTTTTTATTGGGCTAATCCACTCAAGTGCTTTATAGTCTTAGTTAATCCGCTAAAGTTATTACACTTTGGCTACTGTCTGCATTTATCAAAAAAATACTATTATTTTTAGGCTGATATACTGTAATACCAGGTCCGAAGG
>NZ_JAZGQE010000075.1:0-20968 GCF_048593885.1 Yersinia sp. 1252 StPb PI
CTTAACAGTCAGACGTTGATGTTAATTGAAGCTATGTATTAGCCGCCATCTCTTGTTGGATAATAGGTTAGAAAGATAATCAGACAACCCATAACAAGCGAGTCTGATAATTACCAGAGTCGCTTGTTATTACATGATAAATACTGGCAGATAGAATTCCTGGCGTGAATAAATCACGGAAAACAAACAATAGTCGCTTATGAAATCAGTGCTTCCAATCGCGCCATAATAGTTTCAGCCGTAATAGTATCCATGCTTTTTTGTTCGGAAATCACCGCAATCTGGTTTTTCCCGTAGCCACCAATTAACCCAGGGTCAGTTGGGCCGAACAGGGTAATATTGGGGCGATCCAACGCTGCGGTTAGGTGGCTGAGGCCGGTATCAACGGAAACGACGGCTTTTGCACCCGCCAGAACCTCTGCCACCTGCTGGAGGCTGAGTTTAGGCAAGACCTCAACATGCGGAAAATGCTCCGCTAATCGTAACGCGCGTTGATACTCATGTTCCGCCCCCCATGGTAACTTGATTTTTAAACCGGTGGGTGCAACCAGCTCGATCAATTGCAGCCAATGGCTTTCAGGCCAGTGCTTGCTGTCTCTGGTTGTTGCGTGCAGAAAAACCAAATACTGACCAGCATCGCTGGGTAATTGGCTTAAAAAGCGCTGCGCGATAGCATAATCGCCATAGCTGTCAGGTTTGTCATAGCCAAGGCTTTTGGCAAACAGTTGGCGTATGCGCTCAACAGCATGTTGTTTAGTCTCAATCTCATGACGGCAGTTATAAAACCAACTGGCAAAGGGTTCGCGGGCACTTTTGCAATCTGGGCCATGTCTAACCCCTTTGGCGATACGAGTAATCAGTGCGGCACTTTTAATTAGCCCCTGAGCATCAATCACCACATCATAACGGCGCTGCTGCACAACACGTTTAAAATCACAGCGTTCCTGCCGGGTATCACTACCAAACCAATTCTTACGCCAACGGCGGATAGCAACCGGAATCACTCGATCCACCGCCGGGTGCCAACTGGGTATTTGGCTGAACCCTTCCTCTACCACCCAATCAAAGCGAATATCTGGCATAGCATTCATTGCATCGGTCAGTGCGGGCAACGTGTGTAAAACGTCGCCCATTGAAGAGGTTTTAACGATCAAGACATGCATTAATCGGCCTCACTGACAGTGCTTTGGCGAGCCGATAATTGTTTCTCAAGGGCCGCCATCACTTGTTCTGGCTGGATATCAATCAAACTCTGATGATAGCCCTGCGCGCTATCGCCTTTGCGCACTTTGTGATAGCCGGTAATGAGGCGAATGACCGTGGCTTTATCAGACAGTGGTGGGGTGAAGTCCGGGCTGCTTGGGCCATATAAGGCCACTAATGGCTTATTTAATGCAGCAGCAACATGCATTAAACCGGAGTCATTACTGACTACCGCACTACAGGCTGCAATCAATACCACCGCTTGCTCCAGCGAGGTTTGCCCTGCCAGATTGAGGCAGAATTCGCGGGAATTTTCGCCCAAAGTCTGGCGGATCTCTTCACCGGCTTCATTATCTTTAGCTGAGCCTAATAGGACGACTTGATAGCCAGTATCAATCAGTTTCTGGGCCAGAGTGGCATAGTGATAATGTGGCCAGCGTTTTGCCGGGCCAAACTCAGCGCCTGGGCAGAAACCCACGATTGGCCGGTTATCTGTCAAATTGAATGACGCAGTAATCTCGGCAATTTCTTCATCCCGAACCTGCAATTGCGGCCATAGCAAAGGTTGCGGTAAATCGTCGGCTGAATGGATTTTTTCTTTATCATAGGCCAGTGCGACATAGCGCTGAACCATCATAGGGAAGGCTTGTTTATCCAAGATACGCATATCATTGAGCAAGAAGTAGCGCATTTCGCCACGCCAGCCAATGCGTTGCTTAATCCCTGAAAAATAAGGTATTAGGGCGGATTTAAATGAGTTTGGCAGCACATAGGCACGGTCATAGCCGGTTTCACGTAAGGCTAAACCCAAGCGACGACGTTCATCAAAAGCAAAAGCCCCATGGCCTAAGGGCATGGGGATTGCATGACGCACTTCTGGCATTCTGGCCAAAAGCGGACGGCACCATGCGGGTGCCATCACATCAATATCTGCTGCCGGATATTCGGCCTTCAGGGTACGGTAAAGACTTTGCGACATCATCATATCGCCAACCCAAGAAGGGCCGATGACCAGTATTTTCATACCGTTTATCAATTCCTTGCAGCAAGTAATTTAGACTGAGCGATTGAGCCAGGCCAGGTATTCGTTGACGCCTTCAGCGACGGTTTTGAACGGTTTGTCGTAACCCGCAGCACGCAACTTGGTGAGGTCAGCTTGGGTGTATGCCTGATAACGACCTTTCAGTTTTTCAGGGAATTCAATGTATTCCACAGGTCCACTGTGGTGGAAGTCTACTACCGCATCGGCAACCGCCTGGAAAGATTCTGCGCGACCGGTACCACAGTTGAAAATGCCGGAGACATTGTTTTGCCAGAACCACAGGTTAACGTCAGCCACATCACCCACATAGATGAAATCGCGTTTGAAGTTTTCACTGCCGGAGAAGAGTTTAGGATTCTCACCCGCATTGATCTGGTTATTCAGGTGGAAGGCAACGCTTGCCATGCTGCCTTTGTGCCCTTCGCGTGGGCCATAAACGTTGAAATAACGGAAACCACAAATTTGCGAATCAGCTTGCGGCAGAATCTCGCGCACATACTGATCAAACAAGAATTTGGAATAACCATAAACGTTAAGTGGTTGTTCGTACTGACGATCTTCGATGAAATTATCGGTACGCCCACCGTAAGTGGCAGCAGAAGAGGCATATAAGAACGGAATGCCGCGATCCAGACAGAAGTGCAGGATATCTTTAGAGTATTGATAGTTGTTATCCATCATGTACTTGCCATCCCACTCGGTGGTGGAAGAACAGGCACCCTCATGGAAAATAGCATCAATATCACCCATGTCATCACCGGCAACGATACTGGCGACAAAATCTTCTTTATCCATGTAATCAGCGATATCCAGATCAACCAAATTGACGAATTTAGTGCCGTCTTTCAGGTTATCAACAACCAGAATATCTTTATAACCGATATTATTCAGTGCCTTAACGATATTGCTGCCAATGAAACCGGCGCCGCCAGTGACGATAATCATCAGGTTCACCCTTGCTAATCTTCTTGGTCGGGCACAATGCCCCACACTCTAGTTGGCGTTATCATAACATTTCATAGGATAGCGCACAGCCGCAAGGGGCTTAATCTCACGGTTTCTATGTGCTTTAGGATTGTTCACCGTGATATGTACTGCATTTTTTATAATATAAGACAAGGTTCCTCGTCAGTTCACTCACTAATCAGTAAAATGTACTGTGAAATTGCCCATCTTGGAGATAACTGAATGTCCCAGCCATTTAATCGACACCCTTTTTATCAGCAATTAGAACAACAACTCATAACTACCCGTGCTGAAGGGTTGTATAAAAACGAGCGAATTATCACCACCGCCCAGCAAGCAGACATTGCTGTAGCTGATGGAAGCCGTGTTATTAATTTCTGTGCCAATAATTATTTGGGCCTGGCCAACCACCCAAGGCTTATCGCAGCCGCTAAGCAAGGCATGGATACTCATGGTTTTGGTATGGCGTCGGTTCGTTTTATTTGTGGTACGCAAGACACACATAAAGAGCTAGAGCAGAAGCTGGCCAGTTTCCTCGGTATGGAAGATGCCATTCTTTACTCTTCTTGTTTTGATGCTAACGGCGGTTTGTTTGAAACCCTGCTGGGGCCAGAAGATGCCATTATTTCTGATGCGCTGAATCATGCTTCAATCATTGATGGTGTACGGTTATGTAAAGCCAAGCGCTACCGTTATGCCAATAACGATATGAGCGAACTGGAAGTCCAACTCAAACAAGCCAAAGCAGATGGTGCGCGTCATATTATGATTGCCACTGACGGTGTGTTCTCCATGGATGGTGTCATTGCCAACCTGAAAGGTGTTTGTGATTTGGCGGATGAGTATCAGGCATTAGTGATGGTCGATGACTCCCATGCTGTGGGCTTTGTGGGGGCTAATGGTCGTGGTACTCATGAATACTGCGAAGTAATGGATCGCGTTGATATTATCACCGGTACTTTGGGTAAAGCACTGGGTGGGGCGTCAGGCGGTTATACCGCTGGCCGCAAAGAAGTGGTTGAGTGGTTGCGTCAGCGTTCACGGCCTTACTTGTTCTCAAACTCATTAGCTCCAGCAATAGTAGCGGCTTCTATTGAAGTGTTATCGCTATTGGAAGACGGCGCTGAACTGCGTGATCGCTTATGGTCGAATGCGCGTTTATTCCGCGAGAAAATGAGTGCCGCCGGATTCACATTGGCTGGCGCTGATCATGCCATCATTCCTGTCATGCTCGGTGATGCGGCACTTGCGCAAAAATTTGCCAATGCCTTGCTGAAAGAAGGTATTTACGTCACCGGCTTCTTCTATCCGGTGGTGCCAAAAGGTCAGGCTCGTATTCGTACCCAAATGTCGGCTGATCATACGACAGAGCAAGTCGAGCGGGCTATTGAAGCCTTTGTGCGTATTGGCAAACAACTTAACGTTATTGCGTAAGGAATGTTCATGAAAGCATTATCTAAACTGAAGGCCGAAGAAGGTATCTGGATGACCGATGTGCCGCCACCAGAGCTGGGGCACAACGATATCATGATCAAAATTCGCAAAACCGCTATCTGTGGTACCGATGTGCATATTTATAATTGGGATGAATGGTCGCAAAAAACGATCCCCGTCCCAATGGTGGTTGGCCACGAATATGTTGGTGAAGTTGTCGCCATTGGTCAGGAAGTGAAAGGCTTTAATATTGGTGATCGGGTGTCTGGCGAGGGTCATATTACCTGCGGTCATTGCCGTAATTGCCGTGGCGGTCGTACTCATTTGTGCCGTAATACCGTGGGGGTTGGGGTTAACCGGCCGGGTTCTTTTGCTGAGTATCTGGTCATTCCTGCCTTCAATGCGTTCAAAATTCCAGACAATATTTCTGATGAGCTAGCCGCTATTTTTGACCCCTTCGGCAATGCGGTGCATACCGCGTTATCCTTTGATTTAGTGGGTGAAGATGTACTGGTTTCCGGTGCTGGCCCGATTGGTATCATGGCTGCTGCCGTGTGTAAGCATGTTGGCGCTCGCCATGTCGTAATCACTGATGTGAATGAATATCGCCTGGATCTGGCGCGTAAAATGGGTGTAACCCGTGCCGTTAACGTTAGTAAAGAGAATCTGACGGATGTGATGGCTGAACTGGGCATGACTGAAGGGTTTGATGTCGGTCTGGAAATGTCAGGTGCGCCACCGGCGTTCCGTTCATTACTTAACTCAATGAATCATGGTGGGCGTATCGCAATGCTGGGGATACCTCCCTCTGATATGTCTATCGACTGGAATCAGGTGATCTTCAAAGGGCTGTTTATCAAAGGGATATATGGCCGTGAAATGTTTGAAACCTGGTACAAAATGGCAGCACTAATTCAATCTGGCTTGGATTTAACCCCGATTATCACTCATCGTTTCTCTATCGATGAGTTCCAGCAAGGGTTTGATGCGATGCGTTCGGGTAAGTCGGGTAAAGTGATTTTAAGCTGGGACTAAAATATTCCCTTCGGCCTTGAAGTTGCAGGGGTGTTGGCTGCGCACACTAACCCGAATCACTTACTTATGTAAGCTCATCGGGATGAGTTTGCTGGCCGCCTACCTGCACCTTCAATGACTTTGGGAACGCCCTTCGGCCTTGAAGTTGCAGGGGTGTTGGCTGCGCACGTTACTCGGCCCATCCATGGGCCTCGCCTCTGCGAGGCCGCTGCAAGCAGCGTTCAAATCTGCTCCCGACAGATTTGTTACCCGAATCACTTACTTGTAGTTGACCTTACATGAATAAGCTCATCGGGATGAGTTTGCTGGCCGCCTACCTGCACCTTCAATGACTTTGGGAACGTCCTTCGGCCTTGAAGTTGCAGGATTGAGAGCGGGGCAGTCAGGTGATGATTGCCCCGTTTTATTAAGGCTTATCTGCTTTTGGTTTATCAACCGGAATAACTGGCGCTGCTGGTGGGAAATATTGCTGCCAATGCTTTTGGACAAATATCATTGCAGGGCTTTGCATCAAGCTCTCACCGATGATGCTAAACATCCTGTCTGCGTAGATTTTCTCCGCTACATAGCCCTCTTTCGCTTTGCATTGCTTGATAGCTTTCAGGCGCTCGCCTTGGGTTGAGCCAGGTAGTTTGGTTTTACCCGACAACATGCCGCCACTGTTATTTTGCGTATTGTTTTGTACCGGCTCATTAAGAAGTGCACTTGGCCGGACTAATACGATATCAGCAGGTAACTGAGGCAACATTTGTTGCAGCACTTTAATGGTGGCCGGATGGGGGTGCCCGATAGCAATAGCCGAACCATTACGACGAGCCAGTTCTACCGCACGGTTAAACTGTTGGCGGATCGCCGCTTCATTTTGTGAGTCATCCAAAAAGACTTTGCGCTTAATGACCTTAACCTGAGTCCCCTCTGCGGCACGGCTCGCCTGGCTATTACCGATGGTCACGCTATCGAGGAAATAGAGCTGATAGTGGTCCAGCTCCTGCATCACTTTCTGCATGCCGGAGAAACTGGAAGTCATCGCGCTGCCCATATGGTTATTCATGCCCTTGGCATAGGGGACATTATTCACCGCCTGGCGCATGATGCGCTGAATTTCTTCGCTGCTCATTGATGGCTGTAATGTATCGCGCTCCAGCGGTTGTTTACTTAGGGGAGCCATCGGCAAATGAATCAGTATTTCGCGCCCTTGATTATGGGCTTTGACGGCCATTTCTCTGGCATAAGGTGCATTCGGCAGGATAGCCACCGAAATAGGCAATGGCATCTGTAAAATCTTGTTTTCGTTCTGGGGGCGATAACCAAAGTCATCAATCACAATAGAAAGTTTGCCCGCCTGTGCGGCGTTAGCGATGAGTAGGGTGCTTACGATGATAAATCGACGTGTGTTGAAATAGTGCAATACAAGTTCCCTAAGGTTGTTCGCTATCGTCCTAACCAAGGTTGTGGGTTAACAGCTTGTCCCTGACGGCGGATTTCGAAATAGAGTGATGGCTCACCCTGGCCGCCACTGGTACCAACAAGGGCGATCGGTTGGCCAGCTTTCACCTGAGCACCCACATTGACTAGTGCACTCTGATTGTAGCCATACAAACTCATATCCCCTCTACCATGTTCGATAACCACAACCAAACCATAGCCTTGCAGCCAGTCAGCCAATAAGACGCGGCCATCGGCGATCGCTTTTACTTCACTGCCTTCTGGTGCGGAAATAACCATGCCTTTCCAGCGTAGTTCACCTTGTAAGGCTTCACCGAAACGATGAGTTACATTACCACGGACCGGCCAGACAGCTTGCCCATCCGGGCGACCAAGGCCGCCAGTGCGTGCCATTAATGAGCGCTCACTTTCACTTGGTTTGTAGCTAGAACCGGTTTTCTTGGCTTGTTGTTCTTTAACTTTTATCTGTTCGCGTACCCGAGCGGCTTCTTTGGCCTCTCGTTCGGCGCGAGCTTTCGCTTCTCGTTCTGCTTTGGCTATTTGATCACGCAAGCGGGTTTCGTTTAGTTTTAACTCAGCCAGGCCTTGCTGATCTTTTTCCAGTGAAGCTTCCAGCGAGGTCAGGGTTTTCTTGCGTGCGGTACGTGCTTGTTCCAGTTTTTGCTGCTGAGTTTTCTGCTCATTCAACACGGTTTTTTGCTGATTTTGCTTTTGCTCCAGCGTTTTTTTCTCGGCAGAGAGATGGGTACGAGTCTGTTTCAGCTCTTCAATGGATTGCTGTCGGGCTTCATTGAGGTAACTGAAATAAGCCAGAATACGCTCACTACGCTGGCTCTCTTCGCCACTTAAAATAAGCTGTAAACCACTGTGTTGGCCCTGTTTAAAGGCAGCATCAAGTTGTTTAGACAGAATATTTTGTTGCTGGGATTGTTTACTCTCGAGTTTCTCAATCGAGGAGGTGAGACGGGAGATTTCTTGGTCCAACTCAGTCAGGGTACCTTGGGTGTCACGCAGGCTACGGCTGGCCTGAGCAATGGTATTTTCCTGTTGTTTCAACTGATCCAGCAATGAACTGCGTTGCTGTTTTTGTTGCTGAACACTTTTTTCTTTTTCGGCAATATCCTGCTGAATGGTCTTCAACTGGTCTTTGCTCTGTGCAGTTTTTGCTGTAGCGGGGGCATCTGCTGCCGTGCTGGATAATGGCAATAGCAATACGCCAGCGCAAAAAACGCTGGCGTACAGTGCTGACCACGGGCGACGCACCAACTGACCGGACAGCCGAGAAACTGTATCTCGGCTGGTGGTAATGGCATCTTCCGTAACCATTAATTTTGCAAATGACGCCTTTTCCTTCATAACGAAGGATTATTCCACGATGAACAGCGGCTTACCAGTCATCTCTTGCGGGATTTCCATTTCCATCAGTGACAGCATGGTTGGTGCGATATCTGAAAGTTTGCCACCTTCCACCGCTTTAACCCCTTTATTGCCGACATAAATCAGTGGCACAGGCAGGCTGGTATGGGCGGTATGGGCCTGACCGGTTGCCGGGTCGCGCATCTGCTCAGCGTTGCCGTGGTCGGCGGTGATAAGCAATTGGCCATCGACGGCTTTTACGGCAGCAACCACTTGTTCAATACAATTATCCAGTGTTTCTACTGCTTTCACCGCAGCATCGTAATCACCGGTATGACCAACCATATCACCGTTCGGATAGTTACAAATTATCACATCATATTTGCCACTGCCGATAGCGCCGACCAGTTTCTCCGTCAGTTCTGCTGAACTCATTTCCGGTTGCAGGTCATAAGTGGCCACTTTCGGTGAGTTGATCAGGATACGGTCTTCGCCTTTAAATGGTTCTTCAACGCCGCCGTTATAGAAGAAAGTGACGTGAGCATACTTTTCAGTTTCGGAAATACGTAACTGGGTTTTGTCATGCTTCATCAGCCACTCACCGAAGGTATTCTGTAGTGATGCTGGTGGGTAAGCGCAGGCTACTTTAATATCCGCTGCATATTCGGTCAGCATAACGAAATCGCCGAAATTAACTACTTTATCGCGTTTGAAACCGTCAAAATCGGCATTAACAAAGCTGCGGGTGATTTGACGGGCGCGGTCAGCGCGGAAGTTCATGAAGATCAGCGCGTCGCCATCGTTCATCGCCGCATCGGCTTCGCCAGCCGCCTGAATGACAGTTGGTCGGACAAATTCATCGTTTTCATCACGGGCATAGGCTGCTTGCAGACCTGCGACGGCGTTATCGACGGTGAATTCACCTTTTGCCTGAGTCAGCAAATCGTAAGCCAGTTGTACGCGATCCCAGCGGTTATCACGGTCCATCGCATAGTAACGACCAATAATAGAAGCGATGCGGCCTTTACCCAGCGCAGCAAATTTCTCAGTGAATCGTTTCAGTGAAGACTCAGCACTGCGCGGCGGAGTGTCACGTCCATCGAGGAATGCGTGCAGATAAATAGCCGTCGCACCGCGTTTGGCGGCCAGTTCAACCATCGCCAGAATGTGGTCTTCGTGGCTGTGTACACCACCGGCAGATAACAGACCCATAATGTGGACCGCTTTGCCTGCTTTAACCGCTTTATCAATCGCTGCTGTTAAGGTTGAGTTAGTGAAAAAGTCGCCGTCTTTGATCTCTTTGTCGAGACGGGTCAAGTCCTGATAAACAATGCGACCAGCTCCCAGGTTGACGTGGCCCACTTCAGAGTTACCCATTTGCCCATCTGGCAGGCCAACATCCAGACCGGACGCGGCAATTAAAGTATGAGGCTGTTGCTGCCATAAACGGTCCATCACCGGCGTTTTAGCATTCAGAATGGCATTATCCTGCTGTTCTTCGCGGTGACCGTAGCCATCAAGAATAGTCAGTACCAGTGGTTTTTTAGTGCTCGACATTGCATAACCTCTTTCTTATAAGTCCAAGTGTCAAATAGCAGCGAACATCCAACGATATGCGCGGCTATGTACACTCGGCTATTTACGTTAACGTATTTACACCGCCAGAACGAAGGCGGTAATTTACTACAAAACCGGTTAAAAATAGCCCAAAGAGATCAACATTGGCGTGGGGTTTTGCGTAATTGTCATCATTTAGACGACAAAAGTTTCCGAAATGGCTCGCAGTTTCTGCAATAGCACTTGCATATTGGCTGTATTTGCCGCAACGCGCAGGTATACTCTGTGACCTTGAATATTATCCCCTAACTAACGGGAGTTTTTACCCCCATGTTGCAAGAAATTATGCAATTCATTAGCCAGCATCCGGTTTTGAGTCTGGCCTGGGTGGCGTTGTTCGTCGCCGTAATTTTCACCAGCTTTAAAACCTCTCTCTCTAAAGTGAAAGAGATTACCCGTGGTGAAGCGACGCGTCTGATTAACAAAGAAGATGCGGTTGTGGTTGATATCCGCACACGTGATGATTATCGCAAAGGCCATATCGCCAGTTCTATTAATTTGCTGCCAAGCGACATTAAAAACGGTAATTTGGCTGAATTGGAAAAACACAAAGCACAGCCTATCATTGTGGTTTGTGCTACTGGGACAACCTCTCGTGCTTCGGCTGAACTGCTGAACAAAGCAGGCTTTGAACGCGTATTTACCTTGAAAGAAGGTATCTCCGGTTGGAGTGGCGAGAATCTACCACTGGCGCGCGGCAAGTAATCATATTGCCTGCGTTTTAGTGATATGAGTATTGAGCTGTACCCGTATTTGTTATAAAAATTCGCTATATCAATAAATTATAATGTTAACTGAGGTGTATCCATGGCGAAGATTGAGATTTATACCAAAGCAACCTGCCCGTTCTGCCATCGTGCCAAAGCACTGCTGAACCACAAAGGTGCTGCTTTCCATGAAATCGCAATTGATAGTGATCCGGCCAAACGCGAAGAGATGATTGCTCGGAGTGGGCGGACGACTGTGCCTCAGGTATTTATTGATGGGCAGCATATCGGTGGCTGTGATGATTTACACGCCCTGGATGCGCGCGGTGGGCTTGATCCGCTGCTTTAACTCGTCAGTGGGTCCCATTAATTTGATGGACAGAGCCCACGGCGGCAGTGCTATTTAATACAGACGTCTAACTTAGGGTATTTATACACATGTCCGAACAAAACAACACAGAGATGGCTTTCCAGATCCAGCGTATCTACACCAAAGATATCTCTTTCGAAGCACCAAATGCTCCGCAGGTTTTCCAGCAGGATTGGCAACCAGAAGTTAAACTTGATCTTGATACTGCTTCTAGTCAACTGGCTGAAGATGTGTATGAAGTGGTACTGCGAGTGACGGTAACCGCCTCTTTGGGTGAAGAAACTGCATTCCTGTGTGAAGTTCAGCAGGGTGGTATCTTCTCCATCGCGGGTATCGATGGTACCCAGTTGGCGCATTGCTTAGGTGCATACTGCCCGAACATTTTGTTCCCGTATGCTCGCGAATGCATCACCAGCCTGGTTTCTCGTGGTACTTTCCCACAGCTTAATTTGGCACCGGTTAACTTTGATGCCCTGTTCATGAACTATCTGCAACAGCAGGCTGACGGCGAAGGTGCTGAACAACGTCAGCCTGCCTGATGAACACCATCAATGCTTCAATGACTGTAATCGGTGCCGGATCTTACGGCACCGCATTAGCCATTACGCTGGCGCGTAATGGCCATCAAGTCGTGTTATGGGGTCATGACCCTAAGCATATTCAGGTTTTGCAACGTGATCGTTGTAACCAAGCTTTCCTACCCGATGTTCCTTTCCCAGATACCTTATTACTGGAAACCGATCTGGCACGTGCGCTGGCAGCCAGCCGTGATGTGTTAGTCGTGGTACCTAGCCATGTCTTCGGTGCGGTATTGCATCAGTTGAAACCACATTTACGCAAAGATGCACGTATCGTCTGGGCGACCAAAGGGCTTGAGGCCGAAACTGGCCGCTTGCTGGCGGATGTGGCGCGCGAAGTGTTGGGTGAAACTATCCCGCTGGCGGTGGTGTCTGGCCCAACCTTTGCTAAAGAGTTGGCAGCAGGGTTACCGACGGCAATTGCGCTGGCATCAACCGATGCGCAATTTAGCGAAGACCTGCAACAGTTATTGCACTGTGGCAAAAGCTTCCGGGTTTACAGTAATGCTGATTTTATCGGGGTGCAGCTTGGCGGTGCGGTGAAAAACGTAATTGCGATTGGTGCCGGGATGTCCGATGGCATTGGTTTTGGCGCGAATGCCCGTACTGCACTGATAACCCGAGGTTTGGCCGAAATGACGCGGCTGGGTTCTGCATTGGGTGCCGACCCTTCCACCTTTATGGGCATGGCAGGCTTGGGTGATTTGGTGCTAACCTGCACAGATAACCAATCTCGTAACCGTCGGTTTGGTATTATGCTGGGCCAAGGGTTAGGCGTACAAGAAGCGCAGGACAAGATTGGTCAGGTGGTTGAAGGTTACCGCAATACCAAAGAAGTTCTGGCATTAGCCCAGCGCCATGGTGTTGAAATGCCGATAACTGAACAGATCTATCAAGTGCTCTATTGTCACAAAAATGCCCGTGAAGCGGCATTGACCTTATTGGGGCGGACCAAAAAAGATGAGAAAAGCGGCATTTGATCGGTTACGCGGGTAAAATAATAACTACATACCTAAAGTCATTGGTGTTGCCGCTAACACTGCGGTGACTTCAACGAATATGGGTATAGTTGCCTTGGTCGTTCCCTTGGGCAATTTTTTATGGGCAGGAGTAGGTAATGTCGTCAGAAGAGTTAGAACTGGTCTGGAGTAGCATTAAATCAGAAGCAAGAGCACTGGCTGAGTGTGAACCCATGCTGGCGAGCTTTTTTCACGCGACATTATTGAAGCATGAGAATTTAGGCAGTGCCCTGAGTTATATTCTCGCGAATAAACTGGCTAATCCGATCATGCCTGCTATTGCCATCCGTGAGGTGGTTGAGGATGCTTATCGTGCAGATGCTCAGATGATAGTTTCGGCCGCGCGGGATATTCTGGCGGTGCGGCTGCGTGACCCGGCCGTTGATAAATACTCTACACCACTGCTGTATCTCAAAGGTTTCCACGCTTTACAGGCTTATCGTATCGGCCATTGGTTGTGGGCGCAGGATCGTAAAGCGTTAGCTATTTACCTTCAAAATCAAGTCTCTGTTGCTTTTGGGGTCGATATCCACCCTGCGGCTACCATTGGCTGCGGCATCATGTTGGACCACGCGACCGGTATTGTTATTGGCGAAACGGCAGTAGTTGAGAATGATGTATCGATCCTGCAATCGGTTACTTTAGGGGGGACTGGTAAAACCAGCGGCGATCGTCATCCGAAGATCCGTGAAGGTGTGATGATTGGGGCTGGGGCAAAAATTTTGGGGAATATCGAGGTCGGACGCGGGGCGAAAATTGGTGCCGGGTCCGTTGTATTGCAGGCGGTTCCCGCTCATACCACCGCAGCAGGGGTACCTGCTCGCATCGTTGGTAAACCCGAAAGTGACAAGCCGTCATTGGATATGGACCAGCATTTCAATGGGATTACCCATGGGTTTGAGTACGGCGACGGCATCTGATCCCCTTCGTCCTTGAAGCCGCAGGGGTGTTGGCTACGTTCGCTCACCCGAATCACTTACTTGTCGTTGACCTTAGATAAATAAGCTCATCGGGACTCATTCACTTGTCGCCTACCTGCAACTCCAATGCCTTTGGATAGACACCTTTTTATTGAGTTGCCAGCCGACCACCGACATTTTTTGGTCAAAAAAACTACTCTTTCAGTAACGCACCCGGATAACCTAATTGCCGCCAGGCTTCGTACACCACAACAGATACGGCATTTGACAGGTTCATGCTGCGGCTATCAGCTTGCATCGGAATCCTGATTTTCTGTTGAGCAGGTAACGCATCCAAAACACTGGCAGGTAAACCACGGGTTTCAGGGCCAAACAACAGATAATCATCAGCTTGATAGCTTACCGCACTGTGGGCTGGTGTCCCTTTGGTGGTTAGTGCAAATAATCGGGCAGGCTGCGCACTGTCGAGATTTTCACAATCTAAAAAGGCCTGATAATCATGGTGATGCTTAATACTGGCAAACTCATGATAATCAAGACCTGCACGGCGTAAGCGTTTGTCATCCCAGGTGAAACCTAAAGGTTTAATCAGATGGAGCTGGCAGCCGGTATTCGCACATAACCGGATGATATTACCGGTATTGGGCGGAATTTCAGGTTCAAATAAAACGATGTTAAGCATATGTCCCCCAATAATGAGGGGCGCAGGATATCAGAAACCTCCCCTCTGTGCAGCGGTTGCTAATGTCAGTAGCACGCACAATAATTTAAAAGCAAGCAGCGGAGAGTGTAAGCTGTGGCGGTTTTATATGCTGATTACCACAGTCACTACCAACGGGGTATTTACCATGATCCGGACGAAAGATTCATTCTGGTATGCGATCGTTAATCGGGATAAAACAGCCGATGGCCAGTTCGTTTATGCAGTGAAAACGACCGGTGTTTATTGTCGCCCCTCTTGCCCGTCCCGTCAGGCTAAAGCAGAGAATGTTGAATTCTTTGCCGATAATCATGCTGCTGAACAGGCTGGTTATCGGCCCTGTAAACGATGTCAGCCCACTGAATTACCACTGTCACAGCAGCATGCAGACAAAATCAGTCGGGCATGCCGCTTAATTGAGCAGGCCGAGACGCCACTTAAGCTTGATGAGCTAGCGGCGCAGGTGAATCTCAGTGCTTTTCATTTCCATCGTTTATTTAAAGCCATTACCGGGTTGACCCCTAAGGCATATGCCAGTGCAACGCGCAGTGCGCGTATTCGTGCACAATTAGCGGGGCAAGGCTCGGTAACTGACGCTATCTTTGAAGCCGGTTATAACTCTAATGGCCGATTTTATGAGCAATCGAATCAGTTGTTGGGGATGACACCGACTCGCTACCGCAGTGGTGGGCGTGATGTCAGGTTGCATTTTGCCGTCGGAGAAAGTTCTCTCGGTGCGATTCTGATGGCAAAAAGTGAGCTGGGTATTTGCGCCATCTTGCTGGGCGACTCCCCAGCGCTGTTGGTGCAGCAGCTACAGGATAAGTTTCCACAAGCAGAGTTAATTGGCGGCGATGCTGAGTTTGAGCAATGGTTCGCGCAGGTGGTGGGGTTGGTTGAGGCTCCTCAGCTCGGGCTAGATTTGCCACTGGATATTCAGGGCACCGCTTTTCAGCAGCGGGTGTGGCAGGCACTGCGGGAAATACCGGTAGGTGAGACCGCCAGTTATGCTGATATCGCCACCAGAATAGGTTCGCCCAAAGCGGTGCGTGCGGTAGCCGGTGCCTGTGCTGCCAATATGCTGGCGATTGCTATTCCTTGTCACCGGGTTATTCGCCAGGATGGCACGTTGTCAGGCTATCGTTGGGGTATTGAGCGCAAAAAGCAGTTGCTGGAAAAAGAGGGGCAGGGAGAAGAGGTCAGCAAACCGTGATAGCAGAATTCTGCCCGATCCCAGATGATCGGGCAGAGGTACGATAGATTAAGACTTAAGTGGATGCAGCGGCAACCACAGTATCAAGCGCAAGCCTCCTAATGGGCTATCTTCAGCCCGTACCCATCCGCGATGCTGATTGACGGCTGTTTCGACAATCGCCAATCCCAAACCCGTGCCACCCGATTCGCGATCCCGCGCTTCATCAGTGCGGTAGAACGGCCGGAATATTTGTTCACGGTCTTCCGGGCTAACGCCGGGGCCATCATCATCGACAGTGATAGTAATACCCTGATTATCAGAGCTGAATGCCACCGCAATGTGATGATGAGAGTAACGCAGTGCGTTACGCACGATATTCTCCAGCGCGCTATCAAGTGCTGCGGGATTGCCAAATAGAGTCCATGGCCCGGGAGGTGCGGTGACTTCCAGCGTTTTGCCCATTTGGTCCGCTTCAAACTGGGCATTTTCCAGCACGTCAGACCATAAATCATTCGCTTTAATGGGTTCGCGATGTAGCTCGTTTTTATGTTGGCTACGAGATAACACCAGTAAGTCATTGATCATGCTATCCAGTCGCTGTGCTTCCATTTCGATACGTTCCAGCTCTTTCCCCTCACCATGGCGGCGTCGCATCAACGCGGTCGCCAGTTGCAGGCGGGTAAGTGGTGTGCGCAACTCATGGGAGATATCAGAAATCAGCCGTTGTTGGGCCACAACCATTCTATCGAGCGCACTGATCATCTGATTAAAACTGGCACCGGTGGCCAAAAACTCTTGTGGGCCGGACTCCAGCTCAGGGTGCTGTTTCAGATTACCCCGCGCCACATCATCGGCGGCATTCTTCAACTTACGAGCCGGTTTTGCCAGACTCCAAGCCAACCATAACAGCAGTGGCGCACTGATAAGCATGGTGACAATCAATAGCAGCAGCGGGCGGTCAAACATTAAATTGATAAAATCAGATTGCGGGCTACTGGCCGGGCGCAGCAGATAGAGCTGATAGTTATCTTCACCATCACGGATAGAGAAGGGGCCGACCATCTCGACACGGCCATATTTCTTCTTTTTCGGCTGATCTGAGTTATCCGACTGGCCGATAAAATTACGGACAATTTGCATTTCGTGACGTTGAGCGCCAATGACACGGCCCTCAGTGGTGACTAACACGAGATGTTGGCCCGGTGGTGCCCATTTTTCGATGGCGCGATAAAGCCTGCGCCACCACATCAGGTCATTGGCGGGGTCACTGGCCAGTTCAGCTTCGATATGTTGCTCGAGCATTGTTCCCTGGCGCTGTTCACTGTCGAGCAAGGCAGTCAGTTGACGCGAGTCGAGCTTTGGCACCATCAATACCAGCATTAATACCAGCGCTAAGGTGAACCAGAAAATCGCAAAAATTCGCGCCGTTAAACTGTTAATCATGTTTCAGAGACCATCAGATACCCGCGCCCGCGCAGGGTTTTAAACCAAGGTAGCCCGTCTTTACGATCCGGCAACTTACGGCGTAGGTTTGAAATATGCATATCAATAGCACGGTCAAAAGGTGTTAACCGTTTCCCCAGCACTTCCTGGCTGAGATGCTCCCGCGAGACTACCTGACCGAGATGCTGAGCCAGCAGGTAGAGCAAGGTAAATTCAGTCCCGGTCAATTCCAGCGATTGGCCTTCAAAGGTAGCCTCTTGACGGCCTGGGTTCAATTGCAGGCAATCAACGTCCAGTGTTGGCGCACCTTGATCGACATTTTGCTGTTGTTCGCTCCAGTTCGAGCGGCGCAAAATGGCACGGATACGCGCTACAAGCTCACGATCATTAAACGGTTTTGCCAGATAATCATCAGCGCCCAGCTCAAGGCCAAGCACTCGATCCAATTCACTGCCACGAGCAGTCAGCATAATGACAGGGGTCTGGTGATGTTGACGTAATTCTTTCAAAGTTTCGATACCGTTTTTACGCGGCATCATAATATCTAGCAATAACAAGTCGATAGAGTTATCCAGCAGGTTTAACGCCTGTTCGCCATCATAGGCAACAACAACATTAAAGCCTTCCATTTCCAGTAATTCTTTCAACAGCGACGTCAATTCACGATCATCATCAACTAATAGGATTTTATGCATGGTTATTTCTCCTCTTGACGCAAAATACGTTAACAATTGCCGGTATTCCATGACTTTACTTAGCTTTACATGCACTGACCCCAGTTTTACATGCGCTGACGCTTGTTTGCAGCAGGAGCGATAGACTGCTTCACATTGAATCGCATAGCAGCAAATCGCTTAGCAGACAGAACCCAGGAGTTAATAATGCGCAAAGTAACTAAAGTAACAACGTTAATCATGGCGTCAATGTTAGTTCTAGGCTCTCAAGCCGCCTTCGCCGCCGATAAGGCCGGGGCCACTGATAGCTGGTGCCACGGTGATAGTGCGATGATGAACAAGAAAGAGGGTCGCGGTCACCATAACATGTTTGACGGCGTCAATCTGACAGAACAACAGCGTCAGCAAATGCGTGACCTGATGCGCCAGTCTCGCCAAGGCCAGCCACGCCTTGATATGGCGGACAGAGACGCAATGCACCAGCTGGTTACCGCCGATAAATTCGATGAAGCAGCGGTAAGAGCGCAGGCTGAGAAAATGTCCAAGGACCAGATTGAACGTCAGGTCGAAATGGCCAAAGTTCGTAACCAAATGTTTAACTTGCTCACTCCAGAGCAAAAAGCTGTCTTGAACCAAAAGCACCAGCAGCGCATTGAGAAAATGCAGCAGGCGCCAGCAGCACAACCCTCTTCTGCCCAGAAGTAAGTAGTACCCTGTAATACCCTGTTTTCCTTGCCATAGACACCATCCCTGTCTTTCGCCCTCCATGATGGAGGGCTTTTTTTATGCCATTTCCGTATACTCATAATTCTAAAATATCATTTAGGATAAGTTATGGATCCGCAATATGCGCGTTTGGTTAAAGCTGCCGCGCTCAGTGCGACAGGGCTGGCATCAACCTTACTGATTATTAAAATTTTTGCCTGGTGGCATACCGGTTCGGTAAGTTTGTTGGCGGCGTTGGTTGACTCTCTGGTGGATCTGGCCGCTTCTCTGACAAACCTTTTTGTGGTGCGTTACTCTCTGCAACCCGCCGATGAAGAGCACACTTTTGGTCATGGCAAGGCTGAGTCACTGGCCGCACTGGCACAAAGCATGTTTATTTCCGGCTCGGCGTTATTCCTGTTCCTGACGGGTTTTCAGCATTTGGCGTCACCGCAACCAGTGCAAGATCCAGGTATAGGTATCTGGGTCACCTTAATTGCATTATTCAGTACATTGATATTAGTCACTTTTCAGCGTTGGGTGATACGAAAAACTCACAGCCAGGCCATTCGCGCCGACATGTTGCACTATCAATCTGACGTCATGATGAATGGTGCTATTCTTATTGCATTGGTATTAAGTTGGTATGGTTTTCACTGGGCTGATGCGTTGTTTGCATTGGGTATTGGTGTTTATATTCTCTATAGTGCGTTACGTATGGGATATGAAGCGGTTCAAGCCTTGCTGGACAGGGCATTGCCTGATGACGAGCGCCAGCAGATTATTGATATTGTGATGTCATGGCCGGGCGTGATTGGTGCTCATGACCTGCGTACCCGCCAATCGGGGCCAACACGCTTTATTCAACTTCATCTTGAAATGGAAGATATGATGCCATTGATGGAAGCACATATCTTAGCTGAGGAAGTTGAACGCGCACTGTTGCACCGATTCCCCGGTGCCGATGTACTTATCCATCAAGATCCCTGCTCTGTGGTGCCGAAAGAGCGCCATGCGCATTGGGAGTTATAATTTCTTCATTAACGACAGGTAAACTGTGGTTACATTATGGTTCAGTGTTGAAGAAAATACCGCCAGATGGCATGACTTGAATCAATTCAGCTTGGTGTTTTTGCTATAATATCCGATATTAATCTCATAAAGCTGGTTTTCTGTACGGGTCTCTTGTGCAAGACAAAATTAGCAAATAAAGAATTTTAAAAATCGCATCTACAAGTTTAGAGGTAGTCATGGTCAAAAAAATCGGTGTACTAACAAGCGGCGGTGACGCGCCAGGTATGAACGCAGCCATTCGTGGGGTGGTTCGTGCCGCTTTGTCAGCAGGATTAGAAGTTTACGGTATTGAAGATGGCTACCTGGGCTTGTATGAAAATCGCATGAGAAAACTGGACCGCTATAGTGTGTCCGATATGATTAACCGTGGTGGTACCTTCCTGGGTTCTGCGCGTTTTCCTGAGTTCCGCCAGCCAGAAAAACGTAAAGTGGCCCTGAAGAACATGCAAGACCGTGGTATCGATGGCCTGGTGGTTATCGGTGGTGACGGTTCTTATGCCGGTGCAGACTTGCTGACCAAAGAGGGTGGTATCCACTGTGTAGGTTTACCGGGCACCATCGATAACGATGTGGCCGGTACTGACTATACCATCGGTTTCTTCACCGCACTGGGGACCGTGGTTGAAGCGATTGACCGTCTGCGTGATACCTCCTCTTCACACCAACGTATCTCTATCGTTGAAGTGATGGGTCGTTATTGTGGTGACCTGACTTTGGCGGCTGCCATTGCCGGTGGTTGTGAGTTTATTGCTATTCCTGAAGTTGAATTTAAACGTGATGATTTGGTTGATGAAATCAAAGCTGGCATCGCGAAAGGTAAAAAGCACGCTATCGTTGCTATTACTGAAAAACTGGATGATATCGACGAACTGGCTAAATATATCGAGAAAGAAACCGGCCGTGAAACCCGTGGCACCGTATTAGGCCACATTCAGCGCGGTGGTGCACCAGTAGCCTATGACCGCATTCTGGCTTCTCGTATGGGTGCTTATGCCGTCGACTTGTTGTTGGAAGAGCACGACTATACGCAAGGTGGTTTCTGCGTTGGTGTACAAAACGAGAAAATGGTGCATGAACTTATCTCTGTTTGTATCGCGCCAGAGAACAAGAAAAGTAAATTTAAAGAAGATTGGTACGACACAGCTAAAAAACTGTTCTAAAACAGTCTATTATCCAATATAAAAGCCTCCGCATGCCGGGGGCTTTTTGCATTTATGCCTGCTATTTCTCAGACCACCGGTGTGTCGATTACTTGATATTTATTGGTCGTGCTGCCTGTATATTTCGTATTGATATAATCAAAACTTTTTTATTCTTTAATTGCGCGGGAAGTTTCTGGCACGCTCAGTATCAGGTCAACCAATTTAGTTGATTACAATTTATACCCGTCATACTTCAAGCTGCGTGTGTGTTGGCTACACTCAATAACCCTAATCACTTACTTATGTAAGCTCATCGGGATTATCTCCCTTGCCGCCTTCCTG
>NZ_JAZGQE010000076.1:0-20940 GCF_048593885.1 Yersinia sp. 1252 StPb PI
CGCATCGCAGAGCTTAAGGGGGAGCGCTGTGAAGAGGTTGGCATTGACGCAGCTTACGTACTTCGACGCTTAGTTGAGATAGACCAGATGGATGTCTTGGACATCTTACTCCCCAATGGCGAACTAAAGCCGATTAAAGATTGGCCCAAGACATGGCGCACAACACTTTCTGGTATTGACGTCACGGAGATGTCGGGTGATGCGCCTGGATTTCTCAAAAAGATTAAGTGGCCTGACAAAGTGAAAAACCTTGAGTTGCTCGGTAAGCATGTCGATGTGCAGGCGTTTAAAGAAAATGTGAAGAATGAGCACTCAGGGCCAAATGGTGGCCCAATTCAATATACCGACCTCTCAGAAGAAGAATTAGAAGACCGCTTAAAGGAGTTGGGTCATGGCCGTCACAGATCACAACTCAGCGAGAAACAGACAGACTCTTGAGGCATTCAAACAAAGGGCTATTCAGAACGCTCGCACTAGCCTTTTGGACTTCACGCTATACACCAACCCTCTGTACGAAACCGGCTGGTTTAACGAACTTCTCTTTGCGGAGCTCGACCAGTTCCTGATAGATGCAGAGGCTGGACTGATGCCCCGGCTGATGATATTTGCGCCCCCTCGTTCCGGTAAGAGTGAGGCGGCATCAAGACGCTTTCCCGCTCACGTTTTGGGTAAGCATCCCGACTGGAATGTGATCGCCTGCTCGTATTCGTCTGACCTTGCTAACCGCATGTCCCGCGACACGCAGCGCATCATCGGCTCGACGCGCTATCAGGAGATATTTCCTGACACCAATCTCGCTTCTGGCAGAACAGGCTCAGGCGGAGCAATACGCACCGCAGAGCTATGGGAAGTCATAGACAGCAAGGGGAATATCCAGGGCGGATCATACCGGGCCGCTGGTGTTAATGGCGGCATCACCGGTCAGGGTATGAACATCGGCATCATTGATGACCCGGCCAAAGACTACAAAACAGCATCTTCCCCAACCTATCAGTCTTCAGTTATGGATTGGTATGACACAACCTTCTTCACGCGTGCTGACCCTCGCCTGAATGGCATCGTTATTATCCTGACCCGCTGGCATCAAAACGACCTTGCAGGCCAACTGCTAAAGCTAGCTGAAGAGGGTGGAGAAAAATGGCGAGTCATCAGTTTCCCAATGGAAGCAGAGCAGGAAGAGTTTCACGAACTAAACGGCAAGAAGTATTCACTCCGCAAGCCAGGTGAAATCCTGTTCCCTGAGCGTATGCCGCAAGCGTTCGTAGACAAGGCTAAACAGCGTGGCTCTCTGGTGTGGAATGCGCTCTATCAGCAGCGCCCTACAACTCGGGGCGGCGGCCTGATAAAGACTCATTGGTTTGGTGAGTATAAAGAGCTACCCGTCATGAAATGGCGAGCTGTCTACGGCGACACCGCGCAGAAAATAAAAGAAGTGAATGACTTCTCTGTTTTCGAACACTGGGGGTTGGGCGTTGATGGTTACATGTACCTCATCGACATGATCCGCGGTAAGTGGGAATCGGACGAGTTAAAAAGGCGAGCGGTCGCATTCTGGACTAAATCGAAACAACTCAAAAATGGCCCGCTACGCCACATGGCAATAGAAGATAAATCTTCTGGCACCGGGTTAATTCAAAGCATTCGGAAAGATGCCATATGTCCTGTTAAAGCAATTCAGCGCGACAAAGACAAATACACCCGCCTCATGGACACGCAGGGGTATATAGAGTCCGGCTACATAAAACTCCCTAAAGAAGCTGTATTTATCAATGACTTTCTCGTTGAAATGGAAGCCATTAACCCTGAATTCAACACGCACGATGACCAACTTGATCCAATGATGGATGCCATCACTGAGATGAAAGGCAAGTCCGGCGTGCTGTTCCACATTCCTGACGAGATTTTGACATGACAAGAAAGAAGGCTGTGCGAACAGCTCAAGCCGTGCAAGCACCTCGGCGGGAACTGGCGAAGATTACAAATACGCATCTTGAAGCAGCATCTGTTGCGAATGACGAAAAGCCATTTGCTCAGTTTAAACGTTACGTGCCGCTACCAGGTGTGATTCCAGAGGGCAAAAAAGAATCTGCTCTAGCTATGGACTCCACGCCTTACGATGTCATCAACAGCATGTCGATTGGTGGTGAATATTCTGGCTTTCGTGGCTACCCGATTTTGGCGGCAATGTCTCAGCAGGTTGAGTATGCGAACATGCATACCATCATGGCTGATGAGATGACGCGTAACTGGATTGAGGTGAAGAGCACGGAAGAGGGTGATCCTGATATCGACCTGATGGATTTAGCTCTGACCAAATACGACATCAAGCGCTTGATTCACGAGGCTGTAAGGCAGGACTCAGAATATGGCGTGGCACACATCTTTATCGATGTTGGAGCTGACGATATAGAGAATGCGAAACCGCTATTTCTTGATCCGCGCAAGATAACTAAAGGATCACTGAAAGGCTTCCGGTGTATAGACCCAAACTGGGTTTACCCGGCGATGTACAACTCAAGCAAGCCGCTGAGACCGGATTTCTACAAACCTCAAGCATGGTTCGTAATGGGAGACACGGTGCATGAGTCTCGATTCATCGATATCGTTAGCCGCCCGGTTCCTGACATCCTGAAGCCATCCTATAACTTTGGTGGGCTGTCTCTAACGCAGTTGATGGAAGATTACGTTGTTGACTGGCGTGACGCTAAAAAGAACGTTATTAAAATCCTCAAGACATTGCGCATGCGTGGATTGAAAACCGACATGGATGCTCGGCTACAGGAGCCAGGCGAGTTCGATAAGCGCGTTAAGTTGTTCATAAAGTATCAAGACAACTTCGGGCTTTGGGTGCATGACAAAGAGGAAGAGCTAACCCATCAGCAGACATCTCTTAGTGAGCTGTCAAACATCCTATCGAACTACCAGGAGCAGCTTTGCATCCCTTCCCGCGCAACCAACCTGAAGATGTTTGGTAATGCTCCAGCAGGGCTTAATGCAAGCGGAGATTCCGAGCTAGAAACATGGCATGAAACAATCTCTGGATCTCAGGAGTTGGATTACCGCCGTGCAATTGAAAACATCTTCAAGATTATCCAACTGTCAGAATTCGGTGAACTTAAGCCAGACCTCTACTTCGAGTTCAGGCCGCTCGATGAGGTCAGTGATGAAGACCGCGCCAACATCAACAAGACTCGCGTTGAAACAGTGGTTGCTGCTGCTGATAGCATGCTGATTAACTCTGAAGAGGCGCGAGACGCACTTAAAAGCATTGAAGGTGCAGGATTCGAAAACCTGAAGGGCGACTATGAACCGGAAACCGAAGAAGAGTAAAAGCCTTCGGGCGGTCAACTATAACGCCGGTAATATCATTTGGTATCGCAGAGAGTTACTGGCTGTTATCAGAGAAATGAATGACGATGTTAAGAAGCAAATCGTCCCGATATTTGAAGATAACCCACTGGCGATGGATGCTAATCCAGTTCAATTGTTGCGCAGTGCTTTGCGTGCTCTATCTAAGAAGTGGGTGGATCGCTTCATTAAGATGGCGCTGCCTACTGCTGAATCAGTGACAAACAAGACTGGCGAGGCTGTTGACCGCTCATTACTTGCTGCTGCCCGTAAAGACTCAGTAACAATTAACATGCAGTGGACTGAGGCTATGCTCGAAAAGCGAGAGGCTATCATTTCTGAAAATGTTTCTCTTATTCGCTCAATACCTGAGAAGTATTTCACTGAAGTGGAATCGATGGTGTTTCGCTCAGTAGCTAAGGGTGGCGACCGCAAAGGATTGGCTGACGAAATAGAAGCTAACTTTGGCAAGCGTCACGGCATTACTCGCAGGCGTGCTGAATTCATTGCACGTGACCAGGTACGCAAGGCTACCAGTGCACTGTCCAATGCAAGGCAACAAGCGGCAGGGATTAAGCGAGGCGTCTGGTTACACAGTGGCGGCGGTAGCGAACCTCGCAAGAAGCACGTTCATGCTAACGGGCAGGAGTTCGACCTCGACAAGGGGTTGCCAATCGGTGACAAGGGGCAGTATGTGTTGCCGGGAGAAGAGCGGAATTGCGGGTGTACGTGGAAGCCAGTATTGCCGTTTTAAGGTATAATAAAATTAGGCTAGGGTCGCTCCCGAAAAGCGGTATCGTCACCGCCTGCCAACTTAACCATGACGAACAACTAGACGAGGTTGATATGGGAATTCGCAGACACAGCACAAGAAAAATTAAGCAGATGAAAAATGATGAAGTTATTTTCTCTGCGGTAAATAAAATGGTTCAAGATCTTCTTGATCGCGAATCGGTGAAAAAGACTAGCGATAGTCAGAGTGATATTTTTTCGAAATTAATAAAGTAATCCCCCCTCACAAAATCAAGGTCGCTTAGGCGGCCTTTTTTATTGCCTGAAAAACAGGAAAGAACATGAAAGATGTGAAGTTTGCCTTCGATAAGGCGAGCGTTCGCCGCTATGACGTTGACGGGATGCTTCATGTTGAACTGACGCCAATCAGTAAGGCTAACGTCTGCGTCTACTACGGCAAAGAGATACCTAATTGGGAAGAACATGGCTTAGAGCCTGATAAAGCCTATCGCCTGCTGCGTGATCCGAAAGAATTGGAACTCGCAGTTGAAACGTTCAACAACAAGCCGCTGCTTAATACGCATATTGCCGTTTCCATATTAAACCCACCGAAAGAATCAATCATTGGAGCCACTGGCAGCAACGCCGTGTTCGAAAATGGTTATTTGAAAAACTCTCTCGTTATTTGGGATGTGAATTCCATTATCGGCGTAGAGAACAAGCAGCAGCGTGAAATCTCATCCTCATACCGTTATCGGCTCGACATGACGCCGGGCGAGTACGAGGGCGAACCATACGATGGCGTTATGCGTGACATCGTTTGTAACCATGTGGCAATCGTGCCAAGTGGCCGGGCTGGCCCGGATGTATTTGTATATGACTCACTACCTACAGGACTCAAACTGATGTCGAAACTTAATAAATTAATGTCGTTCATCAAGCCGTTACTGGCTAACGATGAAAAGTTGGAAGAGGTGGAGAAGAGGGTTGAAGAAATCATTAAAGATGATGACAAAACTCCCAAAACAGCGAAGGACGAGATGACCGAAGAAGAAAAGGAAAAGCTTGCGAAGGATGAAGAAGAACAGGCTGAGAAAGACAAATTAGCCAAAGACGAAGCTGATAATACCGATAAAGAGAAAATGGCAAACGACAGCAGATTAGCCATGGACTCAGCAATTAAAGGCGTTGAAGCCCGCTTTGCAGCCCTTCGCCAAGCTGAGCGTGATGTTCGACCTGTTGTTGGTGATCTGGCCTGCGACAGCGCTGATGAAGTTTACCGCACAGCCCTGAAACAAATGGGATGCACAGACCACGCAACATTACCATCAGCCTCACTTCAATCAGTGTTTAAAGCTTACTCTCGCCCTGCGATGGCAAATGACGCAGCGCTAATTAGCCACGATTCGCGCACTGCCGTGAAAAACTACTTCGAGGGCAAATAATATGTCATTCCAACAAAACGTAGAAATTTACTCCGGTGTCGGTCAGGCGGGGCAGCCAGCATCAACATCTCCAATTATCGCCGCAGCCGGTGGCCCAGGCGCATTTCAGGCTGGCACTAACGGCCTAATCATGGCGCGGTTCGCATGGCGCAATGCTACCAACCTGTTACGACTGGATAACACTGGCACTGGAAAGCCCGTTGGTTTCGTACAAAACAATGCCAATGCCACTATCGATTATCTGCAAAGCAACAGCATGACTATTTCAGCAGGCCGTGAAGCATCAGTAATTGTGGGCGGCGACTTCTGGGCTATCTCTACAACTGTAGCGACAGTCGGTCAGAAGGTGTTTGCAGTTCTTGCTACGGGCCTGCTGGCAACTGGCGCGGCTGGTGCAACAATCTCTGGTGCAGTAGAAACAGACTGGTATGTCGCCAGCCCTGCCGCTATTGGTGATTTACTGATTATCTCTACATGGAGCAAAGCATAATGCCTCAATTGACTCAGGCTGATTTCGCAGCCTTTAAAGCGGAAGCCGAATCGCGTGGCATTTTCTTGCCATCCTCAGTAACTAAATTTGCAATGGATGCTGATGTTCAGCCAGGTATGCCACCTAACGGCGGTATTCCGGCAATCGTTTCTTCATTCATTGATCCTGAAATCGTCCGTACTATCTTCGCCAAGCAAAAGGCCGTCGATATTCTGGGCGAGAAGAAAAAAGGCGCGTGGGCTCAAGATACATTGATGATCCAGCGCGTTGAACAATCTGGTCATGTTGTAGCGTATGACGATTACAGCGAACAAGGTGGTAACCAAGTTACACCTGGATGGGAAGACCGCCAGGTGTATCGCTATCAGACCATGGTCACTTATGGCGAGTTGGAGCAAGAACGTTATGGTTTAACTATGTTGCCCTATGTGGCAGAGAAGCAGCGTGCGGCTGCATGGACGCTGAATCAGGCGCAGAACAAGTTCTACTTCTACGGTGTGTCCGGCTTGCGAAACTACGGAATCCTGAACGACCCAGCACTACCTACGCCGATTACCCCAGCCACCGTTGATGGTAAAACGCTGTGGAAAGATAAGCAGGTAGTGGATATTTACAACGATGTCCTGGATCTGTATGCAGATCTGATTGCTCGCACTAATGGTGCGGTAGGTGACGGTGTTGATATGGCATCACCTTTGGTTCTGGTGATGAGTCCTAACGCTTCTGTGTGGTTCAAGCGTGCTAACGAAATCTTCGGTAATACCGTAGAGAAGATGGTTAAAGACACCTTCACTAACATCCGAATTGAAGTTGCCCCACAGTACGATACGGATGCGGGTGAACTGGTGCAGATGTTCGTTGAAACTGCTCAGGGCCAGCAGGCTGGTTATTGTGCATATAGCGACAAGCTTCGTGCACATCCAATCATCACTATGACATCAAGCTGGAAACAGAAACACTCCGGTACCACTTACGGCGCGGTAATCACTCAGCCGTTCCTGTTTGCTCAAATGCTCGGAGTTTAAGATGGCAGCTAAAAAATCCACTTATGTTATCGGCTGTAAACTTCCTTGCGGCTTGTCGTTTCGGCATGAAGATAAAGTCATTACCTTGGCGGGGGCTAACACATCCAAGCTGGTAAATGGCTTTGGCATGACGAAGGATGTTCCTGCAGAAGCATGGGAAGCATTCGAAAAAAATCACGCTGACTCTAAGTTCATTAAAAACGGGATTATCTTTGCCGTTTCTGATGAGGAATCAGCTAAAGATGCAAGCCTTGAACGAGCGAAAGTGAAGACAGGACTTGAGCAAGCATCGCAAACCACTGGCGGCGTGGAACCACAAAAAGAGGATTAAGCATGGCAATCGTGGTGCTCAATATCACGAAATTCCGAGCCATGTTCCCTGAGTTCTCCAATGTAACCGACGAACAACTCCCTTACCTGTTTGAACAGGCCACCGATTACCTTAACAACTCTGAATTCTCATTAGTCTATGACGTCATAAAGCGCGAGCGTCTGCTCTACATGCTTATGGCGCATTTGGCATACATGCGATTTGGTGATGATAAAGGTAACGGTGGAACGGGAATTGTTGGTCGCCTGGCATCAGCATCTGAGGGAAGCGCATCAGCTTCCTTTGATGCTGGGACGGTGGAATTTCGTTACATGTGGTACACGCAGAGCCCATATGGCATGGATTTCTGGCAGGCAACAAAAGTCTACCGCATGGCGAAATACTATCCGGGGTGAGTTATGGCGGGGAAGATAACCGAGTTTCTGGAGCAGGTCAGCAAATCTCTGGAATCCAAGCAAGTAAAGGTTGGCTTTGTTGATGGTTCTACATATCCAGACGGAACTAGCGTGGCAATGGTTGCGGCAATTAACGAGTACGGAAATCCCAGCAATAACCAACCGCCTCGCCCATTCTTTCGTAACGCGATAAGTGAAAAGTCTGGAGATTGGGCCGAAACGGTAGCCAGGGGGATTCGCGCTGGAATTGATACCACGCAAGTTCTTGAGGTTGTGGGCGCTCAAATCAAAGGAGATGTACAGGAATCTATAACCACCCTCATGGAGCCAAAACTTTCTGATGTAACTCTTCACATTCGTAAAACGAGAAAGGTGCTCCCTAACCAATCTGATAAGCCTTTGGTTGACACTAAAGTCATGACCGGAGATGTTAATTACGAGGTGGGAGAAATTGAACCTTCATCGGATAGTTAAACCTGCCATTAACCGCGTAAACCCATTTATTTCTGCACTTGTTCGCCGGTCTGATGGTTTCACTAATGGTGAGGGCCGGAAACAGGTCCCCAAGTATTTCCCTGACGCGCCGGTCACTATTCAGTTGCAGCCTCTATCCGCTGGCGACTTGAAGCATGTGGACGGGCTAAACATATCCGGCCTGCTCAAATCGATTCATGTTGATGGGAATTTTTACGGCGTGAACCGTCAAAAAGTGCTCGGCGGTGACCTTTTTATTATTGGCAGTGAAGAATGGCTTGTTATTGAACCACTGGAGTTGTGGCCAGACTGGTGCCGATTGCTTGTCCAGTTGCAGGTGACGCCATGAATGATATGACCATTGATAACGTGATTGATGTGCTGGCTGACTTTGCAGAGCCATTCATCGGCAAGTGTGAACAGGCCCAGGCTAACCGAGTGCCAATGGATAAAGGCCAGTTTTGCATTCTGACGCCATTGAGATTTAAGCGTCACTCAACCAGCCGAGAAATCAAGAAAGATACCGGGTCACCAACAACAAGCGCCATTGGTTTTACTGAAGTTAGACAGGCCGATATTCAGGTTGATATCTACGGCGATAACGCTGGGGATAGGGCTATCGCTCTGGAGACCTTATTTCGCACTGGCTATGCATATGACCTCATTAAATCCATTGATGAGCGAGTGGCACCTCTTTACAGCTCTGAGGCTATTCAGGCCCCAATGATTAACGGCGAAAACCAGTGGCAAGAGCGTTACATGGTGACCGTCTCGCTACAGGTTCACATTACTATCGATGTTCCGCAGGACTACTTTGACAAAGTTCACTTCACTATTGAACAAGTGGATGAACCAACACCCAATTCTGTAATCAGCGCCGCCGTCATAGCTGCGCCAGCCGCTATCTAATTTACGTTCAAGCTGAAAAGGCGATTCAATGAGCAAAATTCCATTATCGCGTGACTTTAAGATCACGCCATCTACTGTAAACGCAGCCGGTACCGCGCTGGATGTTTACGGTCTTCTTTTATCCGATAACGAGTTACTGCCTGTTGGTAAGGTTTCAGAGTTTACCAGCGCGGCAGACGTTGGTGCCGCCCTTGGCACAACCAGCAAAGAATACCTGGCCGCGTCGCTATATATGTCCGGGTATGACAATTCCACTGTTCGACCTGGCGCAGTCTTGTTTGGTCGGCTAGTCCGCGCCCCTGCTTATGGATGGCTTTTGTCTGGAAGCTTTAAAGGCGTGAAAATTTCGGACTTACAAGAGGTTTCTGGAACAATCACATTAGAATTGGATGGCGTTCCATTAACCACCTCAGCTATTGATCTATCTGGAGCCACAAGCTTTACCGAAGCAGCTACATTAATTGCTGCCTCGATAGGCGCAGGAGCTACGGTTAATTGGCTTCCTATTCAGAGCAGGTTTTTTATTCGCTCAACCTCTACAGGGGCAAGCAGTTCTGTATCCCAAGCATCCGTTAGCGCCACTGCAACTGCATTGAAACTAACCGCTGACACCGCAGCTACAACTTCTCCCGGATCTGATATAACCAGCATTACAGATACAATGGCGGCGATTGTAAATCAGAATCAGGATTGGGTGATGACCGCTAGCCTGGTTGATCTCGCTGACGAAGAAAAAGAAGAGCTGTGTGCATGGGTAAGCGCATCAACTAACCGCTATGCCTACTCGATGTATGACACATCGGAAGATGCGACAGTTGCCAATAATGATTTGTGCTTCGTTCAAAGTGTGGTCATTCTGAATGGCTATGAAAATGTGTTCCCTGTTTATGGTTCATATATCTACGCAGTGCTGGCGCTGGCTTACTCTGCATCACTTAATTTCAACCGAACCAATGGCCGAGTATCTTACAAATTCCGGGCATTCGCAGGTATCGCGCCAAACGTAACTGATAACGCAACTGCTGCCGCGCTAGAGTCAAATGGCTATAACTTCTATGGCGCATACGGTCAGAACAAG
This sequence comes from Yersinia sp. 1252 StPb PI, assembly GCF_048593885.1. NCBI lineage: Bacteria > Pseudomonadati > Pseudomonadota > Gammaproteobacteria > Enterobacterales > Yersiniaceae > Yersinia > Yersinia sp. 1252 StPb PI. Next base: position 10,228 of record NZ_JAZGQE010000076.1, read on the forward strand.
ACACTGGCTAACTACGTGTCGGATGGTGCTATCACAGGCAAATTCCTGTGGCTTGATAGCTTCATCAGCCAAGTATGGATCAACGCCAATCTTGTTGCCGCATTCGCTAACCTGTTCACCAATAACGCTTCATATGCGTTCAATGCCGGTGGTTACGCTTCCATATCTGCTGCTGTGATTGATGTGGCTACCAATGCGATTAACTTTGGCGCTATTCGTGCTGGCGTTACGTTGGATCAGGCGCAAATCAACATCGTTAATGATGCTGTGGGAACTGACATTTCCAACGTGCTGTATACGCAGGGCTGGTTCTTCTTCATCCCTCAGCAAACAGGTGCATCACGAACCGAGCGCAGCCTTGACGGTGCAATCTTCTATTACGTCGACGGGCAGTTGATTCAAAGCATCGACATGACCTCAACAAATATCCTGTAAGGACTGAAAATGCCTATCGATATTACAAGTGCCAATTCGAAGCTGCGTATCATCGTGCCATCGTTTTACCCTGGTGGGTTTGATGTTGATGATTACGCGGCTGAAGATATGTTTGATACCGGCGCATTGCAGAACGCTGAGGATATGATGTCAGCAGATGGTAAATACCATGCTGGCTTTATCTTCAACCCAACGGAGCTGACTATCACTCTAATGGCGACGTCTAACGCTGCCCAGCTAATAGGGGATTGGTACGCAGCCGAGCGAACCGCAGTAGCTAAGTTTGCTTGCAACGCAGTGCTGACCATCCCAGCCCTTAATATTAAGTATAACTTTGTGAATGGGGTGCTCTATACGTGGACACCAGCACCTCCGGGCAAGCGGGTATTACAACCACGGCCCGCGATATTCCACTTTGAATCCTGCACACCGAGCGCCGCATAATGTCCAGAAAACAAATCACGTATATCGTGGAAGATGAAGGCAGAGATAAGGGCAAGGAGTTCATTATCACTGAGATGTCAGCGTGGGATGCCGAAGAACTTTCGGAAGAGATTTACCGGGCCATGGGTCATGGTGAATTCAACTCATTACCGGCTGACGTTGTGTCGATGGGGGTTGCAGGTTTGGCTACGGTAGGTGTATCTGTTCTTGCTGCCGCTCCTGCATCAGTATCGCGACCTATTTCCGATAGAATTCTATCGACAGTAGAGATTGTCATAACTAATGAAGGGAAAGATATTAACCGAGCTATCAAGCCCCTCGACTTCGAAGAAATTTCAACCATTCGAACACTGAAGGATAAGGTTTTTGAACTGAACTTTGGTTTTTTATCACTCGCCGCCAAGTAAAGTTTCCTTACCTCGAAACCCCAACTCCACCGCGAAAACTCACCGCAACGGTAAACATCCCTAAGAACATATACGCAGTTATATGCTCAGGGAAGGCCACGTATGCAGAATTGCAGAACGACCTGTCTGTGAGGGATATGTTTAATCTGCTGGAAGTTATCGCGGTGGAAGCACACAACAGCGTTGCCTGGCGGCAGCATATGGAGAAACCACGGTGATTATAGAAGAGCTGGCATACAAAGTTACTGTAAGAACCGAGGAATTTCTCTCTGGTAAGAAAAAGGTCGAAGAGGGAGCTAAGAGCCTTGGCAAAAATGTGTCAGATGCCTTGGGTGAGGCGGAAACCAGCACAAAAGGCATTGGCACGGAAGTCAAGAAAGTCGGTGACCAAGTGCGCCGTACTGCTGATGATACCAAGCGCCCATTTGGTTTTATCAGTGGCGGATTCTTTGGTGCTGCCAAGGGCGCCAAGGAGTTTGGCAAAGAAGGCAAGGAAGCATTGGGTAGTGTTGTCACCGGAACTGCCAAGTTCCTAGGTTTGGCCCTGTCCATTGAAGGGACTCGTCGTTTGTTTACCTCGGCAACCAATAGCCTTGTTGATTTAGGGAATGCGTCAAAGTTCCTAGACCTAGATCCTAAAGAGGTTGATGGTTGGAAGAAAGGTGCGGAATCGGTAGGTAGTTCTGCTGAGGCGATAACTAGTGCATTAGTGAAGTTAAAAAACACCAAAAACTGGTCAGTATCGGGCATGGGAGCACCGGACGATTCTACCCAAGCAATATTACAACTAGGCTCACAAGTTGGGGTGGATATCATTGGGGCCAAAGATCCGGGCGAGATGTTTAAAAAGGTTGAAGAGGCGTTGCGTAAACTTCCAAAAGAACAAGCGTCGACCTATATTCAGCGACTTGGATATGACACATCATTGCTACCATCAATCCTTGATGGCTCTCTTGACCAAAAGCAGGGGAAATTTCAAGGTACTTCAAACAATACTGAGCAGATGATTAAACAGGCGCTGGAAGTGAAAGAGGTTATGGTGAAGCTAGACCAGACTACAGAGAGCCTGGGGAATAATCTGGTTAAGGTTTTTGGCCCCGACGCTGTGGCTCTTATGGAGACTTTTAATCAATGGGTTACCGCAAACGGAGGTAATGTTATTGATTTCTTCAAAGATGCAGATAAGTGGGTTCGGCAATTTTCCGCGGCATTGGCTGGTAATAATAATGCCATTCATCAGTGGGCGCAGGTATCAGACAACTTCAACTTGATATCTGGGTTCAACAAGCCGGTTATAGATGTTGGCGGCTATATGAATAAAAAGCTAAAGGGCAATTCGGCTTGGGAGTGGTGGAAGGGAATAAAAGATAAAGATATCCTTGACTTGCTGAAAGGTGATGGGAAATATGACGAAGAAAAATTACTTGATGCGCTGATGATGGCCGAGAGTGGTGGCAATTCGAAGGCTGTATCGAAGGCTGGCGCTGTGGGCGCATATCAACTAATGGAGGGAACGGCTCGAGACATGGGGCTGCGAGTAGATAATGAGGTTGATGAAAGAAAGGACCCGATAAAATCCAGGGAGGCGGCACGGAAGTACCTTAATCGGCAAATCAATAAATACGGAAGCGTTGACCTTGGACTTAAAGCATACAATGTCGGACCAGGGGCCTTGGATAGGTGGATTAATTCAGGATCAAGACCTCAAGACCTGAACAAAGAAACAAGCGCTTATGTTGGCAGGGTATCGAAATACTATGGTAGCGATCTAGCTAATGCCGCATCAATGTCTTCAATACCTCAAAATAGTCAAAGCAGCGACAACAGTCAGACTAGCACTACACACATTGGAACTGTTCAGGTTAATAGCAACCCTCAAAGCGTTGACGCAATACAGAAATCCATTGAAGAGCAACTTCGTCGAAGTGGGATGACTGGTTCGTTTATCTCTGGAAATTACTAAGACTACTTTTCTTTATTTATTGTAATTCCGGCCTGAGGGAATCGCTTTGAATGTTTGGATATTGCTGTCATTTGAGAAAATCCACCAGAACCGCACATGGAGTATTGAACATACACCCAGTCACTATCGGAAAATATACCATCAACCCATGAACGACTAGCATTATCCAATGATGAGAAGTTTGTCGGTATACTGATGCTCGCGTTATTCATGTCGGAAAAAGTCATTTTCTCAGGGTATCTATCATCAGAATCCATTGTGATTTTTTCAATTTTCATCATTTTTTCATTAACGTCGCAACCAGATATTTCAACGTTGAATGACTTCACCATAACCATTTCGTTTTTTATGTCATTAATAATAGTAGTTACTTCCATAGGATAATCACTTAGAGCATTGAGTGTTTTTGCCGATGAGTAAAACGCGATAAGAAGTGATGCCGTTGCTAGGACTGCACCAGTAAAACTGGTCTTTATTTTCATATGAATTTCCTTATGTTTTCGATGATTTTACCCATTAGCTGATGCAATAACACGCAAAACAGCCTACTCAGGTGGAATTTTTCTTTCTGGCGGTAACCATGAGCATTATAGACATAAACACCAGCGACATATTCAACGCTATTGGTGGTGGTTCTCCGTTGTCTATTATTGATAGCGTAATCCATCCATCATACTCGATCCGAAATCATGGGCAGGCAACCACGGCACTAGAATTCAGTGGTATGGCATCAATCCAGCCTAGCGCGGGAGCTAGCGTTGTCACTGCTCCTATTGAAAATGGCAAGTACCAATCTATCAATAAAGTGGTTCGTCCTGGTAGGGTTGTATGTGACGTGGTTATATCTGGACTCACTGGATTAACTGGTTCTATACCAAATATATTCAACCTAACATTTACCAGCCAGTCAGATACTCTTACCACAATAAAAAACATGATCTCCGCTGCGGAAACGTATGATATCGACACGCCAAAAGACGTTTATGAAAGCTATGACCTTGTTGATTGTAGCTACTCGGTAAATAGTAAGCGTGGGGTGTCATTGCTGGTTGTTAGTCTGATATTTGAAGAAATTAGGCAACAAATGGAGGTCCATCTATCAAGTACTCAAGCAAAAAGCACCCCTACAAAAGATGGGACTCAGAACGGTAATACCGGAGTTGGAGAGGGTGCCAATAACGGAGATTCGTCACCATCAAAAATTGACGAACTTCAAAAGTCATGGACTAACTTGAAAAAAGCAGTTGGTGATACGGTAGATGATGTAACTGGGGTAATATCAACAGGGTTCACCTCTGCTATTGATACAGTTAAGGGACCTCTGATTGAGGCTGCCACATCGGCTGTCGATAAAACAACCAATCTAGTTAACTCTATAAAAAGCGAGATAACATGAATGTAATTACGCTGGAAAATAAAAAATCTCAATCAATATTTATAACGCTTGAAGGTCAAAGTTGCTTAATAAGGATTATACAAAGAGATAGTTCTATATATATGGATCTCACAGTCAATGGCGACCCCATACTTCAAGGCGTTCCATGCTTGTATGCAAATAAGATTGTCAGATACAAATATCTTGGGTTTAGAGGTGATTTATTTTTTCTTGATAATGAAGGTCAGTCTGATCCTCAATGGGATGGGCTTGCGGATAGATTTCCTCTTTATTTCATAACGGAGGCTGAACTTGTATAGCAAAAAAGAACTACGTTATGAGTTTGCTTTATCGAATGGATCTTTTGATAAAGAGGGAAATGACAAAATAAGCATTGATAACGTTAAATCCTCATTTCGGGTTGGTTCGTATGGAAGTTACGGCGGTGTACAATCGGAAATAATGATATTCGGGCTTAGTTTAGATCGCTTAGCCATGTTGTCAGGTAAAGGTATAGGGGTATGGACTCCAGCACAAGACACGAGCATTAGCGTCTACGTTGGGGTAAATAAAATATTTTCAGGTGGCATTTTCGCCAGTTACGCCAACATGAATGGTCAACCAGAGACCGCTCTAATTATGAATGCGGTTGCTGGATTAAGCCTGAAGACTTCATCATCTAGCGCATTCTCACAGCCTGGTGCTGTCCCTGTATCAACAATGCTAGGTGCAATCTGCAATATATTTGGATTTAGATTAAACGCTCACGGACTTGATGGAATTATTGCTCAAAGCCCTAACTTTGCCGGTAGTCCAATGGATCAAATAAGGGACATATGCCTTGCACATGGGTTGAGATATCAGATTTTCGATAATGTTGTAACCGTATGGCCGGAGAAGTCGGCAATAGATGATGTTGTTCCATTAGTCTCTTCAGAAAGTGGATTGATTGGCTATCCTGTGTTCTCGCAAAACGGAATAACTTTCCAAACTCAATTCTCCACATTGCTATCCCAAGGCAGAGTAATTGAGCTTGTTACATCACTACCCAACGCCAGCGGCAGATATTTATTGAATGTCGTTGAGCACTTCCTAAGCTCATGGACTGAAGGAGGGAGCTGGCACACAGTGTGTCAAGCATCAAGAATGATGCAGGAGAATAACCAATGAATAACCCTTATTCTCAATCTCAAAATCAATCCAATGACAGTGATGCATTCGCCTCATCATTCAGTAAGCTACTCAACTCAAATTACTTTATCAGACTTGCTACTGTAACCGCCGTTCGTGGCACAGCACCTAATCTTGTGGTCGATGTATTGCCGCTGGTAGCAGAGGTTCGCAGTAGTGACAGAACTATCATACGTGGTTCGCAGATCTACAATATCCCTGTCTGGCGGTTACAGCGCGGAGGGAGTGCAATAATCATGGACCCGGTAGCTGGTGATATTGGGCTTATCGCAGTGAGCGATGTGGACATATCAGTTGCGCGTTCTGCCCGGAAAGAATCTGTTCCCGGCAGCCTCAGAAATCACTCGCAATCAGATGCTATTTACTTTGGTGGCGTTCTGAATGGACAGCCAACGCAGTTCATTGAGTTTACAGATGGTGCGATAAATATCACATCCCCCAACCCAGTAAATATAACCTGCTCAAAGGCAAATATAACCGCTCCCGATGGAATTGATGCTATTACGCCATTACTGAATGTTAGCGGGGAAATTAGGGCTGGAGGTAATATCACTGACAATGCTGGAACTCAGAGCGCATCACTCAAAGAGCTACGCGACAAATACAACACTCATGATCATGATGTTGTAAACGTTCAGGGCGGATCATCAACTATCACATCTAACGCTACGGACAATCAGGTATGACATACAGAACCTTAATGCTTGATCCTGATACATGGGACTTAACGTTAGATGGTAATGGGAACATTGCCATTGCTGATAGTGGTTATGCTGTCGCTCAAGATGTCGCATCAGCCTGCCTGGTGTTTTCTGGTGAGTGTTATTACGACAATACCCTGGGAATTCCATGGAAAGAAGAGGTGCTAGGTTCTCGCCCATCCGCTGGCTATATCGCCAAAAAGATGGAAGGTGAAGCCAAGAAATTACCCATTGTTAGCCAAGCCATCGCTAACGTGTTTTTCGACAAGAACACACGTAAAACGCGGGGGGCCATTCTGGTGACTGATAGAGACGGGAACCAATCACAGGTAATTCTATGACAACTTTGAAAACAGCGGTTCCCGGCGTAACCATCACAGAAACCGGTTTGCTTGTTCCTGATATTGCAGATGTCCTATCTGGCAGACTAACTGACTTAGACTCAGCGATGGGTGGCGGTGCTAGCCAGTCACTATCATCACCGCAGGGGCAAATATCGCAGTCAGACACAGAGATCATCGCCACAAACTATGATGCTTTGCTTTGCCTGTTCAACCAGATTAATCCTGACTATGCCACCGGCCGCTTTCAGGATGGTATAGGGAGGATATATTTTCAGGAGCGGATATCAGCACAAGGTACAATTGTCACTGCAACATGTAACGGAGCTGTAGGAACACTGATCCCAACAGGAAGCACTGCGCAAGATGAGGCTGGATATATTTACCAGTCAATCAATGCTGCCACTATCGGGCCAACTGGCTCCGTTGATGTTCAATTCCAAAATCAAACTACCGGCCCAATACCTTGCGGCTCTGGCGAGTTAAACCAAATATATGCGACCGTTTCGGGCTGGGATGCGATCACGAATGATGCGCCTGGCGTGGTGGGTATTGATGTCGAATCCCGCGTAGCATTCGAGACTCGCCGTCGCCAGTCAGTGGCAAGAAATGGTAGTAATACTGACGCAGCATTACTTGCTGTATTGCTTGAGACGGATGGAGTTCTTGACGCCTATGTCTGGTCAAACCGGACGGCCGCAGTGGTGAACAAAGGAACAACAAACTTTCCCGTCGTTGCCAACTCTATCTATATAGGCGTATACGGAGGAGAAGATGCTGATGTTGCCAATGCAATATTAAGCAGGAAAAACCCCGGAGCTAACCTAAACGGGAATACCCATTACTCCATTGAAGACAAAGAAAACTATAGTGCACCATATCCGGTTTACGATATGCAGTGGGAAAAAGTCGCGCCAGTACGGATTTATTACAAAGTAGAAATAGAAACAAATGAGAACCTTCCCTCTGATATCTCATCTCAAGTTAAAACGATGGTTGAACGTGTTTTTAACGGAGAATATGAAGGAATAACCAAAGCTAGAATTGGTGCAAGAATTAATGCCGGTATTTATTACGCCCCTGTAATTTCAATTTCACCTGACTATGTGAATATTTCATCTATATCAATATCTATTGATGGATTGTCATTTACGCAATCAGTAACGCCAGGCATAGACCAGATCCCCACAATTCAACAATCTGACATTGAGGTGATATTAGTGTGAGCCAAGAAGATACAATCCTAACGCAATACTCAGCAAGTAATAGAATCCTCTCCATCATCGACACATTCAATCAAGCCGTAAGCCTAGCCGACTTCACAGACGAATTTATTAAAAAAGTCTGGAATATAACAACGTGTGAAACTTTTGGTCTAGATATGTGGGGAAAGGTTGTTGGAGTTTCCCGCTACATTCGAGCTGGAATAGACAATGACTGTTTCGGCTTCTCTGAAGCAGATGATGGCGGCGGGTATCCTGCCCCATTTGGGGATAGTCCATTTTATGCAGGGGTACAAGAAACTGAAACAGTAAGATTAAGCAATGAGGCCTATCGAACTCTAATTTTGTGCAAAGCCTTTTCAAATATAAGCATTGCCACAATAAAAGACATCAACAAGTTTCTCACAATGCTATTCCTTGGGCGTGGGAGGTCTTTTTGCGTAGATTATGGCGATATGAAAATGGGGATAATTTGCGAGTTTAAATTAGAACCATATGAGATATCAATTTTAGAAAATTATGAAGTACTCCCAATACCAAGCGGTGTTCTTGCAATCGTTAGGCAGATAGTTTCTCCGTATTTCGGATTTGCAGAAGACGCATACCCTTTCAATGATGGAACCTTTTTCAGAGAAATATAAATGAATAGAACTGATGATCCAAAAAAACAGCCAGTTCCTTTTGGGGTCAACGGGCCGAGAGAAAATATCGAAGCCACAACCCCAACTGGCGACAACTCTGCTTCGTATAACTCAGGATTTCCACCTATAACAATGATCCTTAAGGCTGCGGGCGGATTGCCGCCAAAAGGCCAGGATATGAACCAGATATTATATGAACTCTCAAGCCTAGCCCGCTGGGCTAGCGCAGGAGCATTGAATGTTTTTGATTCGACGTTTGGATCAGACATCGCTGGATACCCAAAAGGTGCAGTGTTAAGTAATTCAACTTTCACTGGCTGCTGGCTAAATACTGTTGATGCCAACACATCCAACCCAGAAAATACAGATGGGACGCTAACAGGATGGGTTCCTGCGTTCACGTACGGCACAACCGCCATAACAGGGCTGGCAGCGGCTAACGTTACTCTGACGGCCCTACAAGCAGCGAATGAGCGCATTACACTTGCGGGTACATTAACTGCCAATATCAATCTCATATTCCCAGCATGGAAGAGAGAGTGGACGATCGTTAACAACTGCGCTGGAAACTTTAGCGTAACAGCTAAAACTACGGCTGGAACAGGTGTTGCCATTCCATCAGGAATGACTGCCAGCATTTTATGCGATGGAACCAATATTTATCAAGATTCAGTGATACTTGGGATCCCTGGGCGGCTGATGGGGTCACCTAAGCTTTTCAGTTCATCAGCAACATACACACCTACTGCCGGTTGCAAGTTAGCCATTGCCGAACTTGTGGGCGGTGGTGGCGGTGGTGGTGGTTGTTATCTTGCGGACTCCACTGGTGCAAGTGCTGGCGGTGGCGGTGGCGGTGGCGGGTATAGCCTTCTTATTTTTAACAATCCAGTAGCAACAACAATAACCATCGGGGCGGGTGGTGCTATGGGCCTTGTTGCTGCCAATAGCTCACCTGCAAATGGTTCGTCAGGCAGTGATACCACATTCGGCTCTCTCGCCACAGCTAAAGGTGGATACGGCGGCCTGTCTGCGGGCTGGGCTGTTGCAACAGGAACTGGCGACATGGCTACGACTGACGGTGGCGGTGGCGGTGTGGTAGGTACGGGTGCTTATTCTAGCGCTGGAGCACCAGGTAATAGGGGGTTGCAAGTTAAGCTGAATGGCTCTCAGGGGTTTGGCGGTGACTCAAAATTAGGAAATGGGGGGCAGTATTCACAAGGTGTCGGAAGCTCACTAATTTCACCAACCAAAGGTGGGGGCGGGGCTGGTAATTATCGGGCCTCTGGAACGACTTATGCTGGATCAAATGGTGCTAGTGGCTACTGTGTTGTGTGGGAGTATTTTTAATGAATAAGTATGCTGTAGTTCTCAATGGCGTAGTAATTAACATAGTGGTGTGGGATGGAGAATCTGACTGGAGTCCAGAAGTCGGTGAGACGGTTGAATGCGATGATGCCGTATCAATTGGATGGACATATGACGGGAGCCTGTTCTCTGACCCTAAATTATTAGACCCACCACCAAAATCTGAGCTTTATAAAAAGGAGTTTGAGTTGATGAACAAGAAGTATCTATCCGATGTCGACTCACTGTCTACTGCGTGGGGTAATGCTGGGTTGTTTGATGGTTCAACGGAAGCAACAAAAAAAGCAACACTTCAGGCCCAGGCTAATTCTGTAAAGTCGGCATATCAAGCCTCAATCTCTGCGTTGAAAATTAAATACGGAGTATAAAATGACCAGTTCAGCATTGTTGATTTGTCCTGCATGCGGATCGATGGATATTGAAAAAGAAAATGTGACAATTGATGGCGTAACTGAAGAGTGGTATGTCTGCAACGATTGCTTTTTTGAATGGCCCGTTGTGGCGTCAACTATGAATGCATCGTCAAGCGATGAGGGGCAATAAGGATCCTGCAAGGGGTGGGCGACACCCCGCGCAACCTCTAATTATCACACTGAAAAAAACAAATATGTTTGTGATGGCAAATTT
>NZ_JAZGQE010000077.1:0-20857 GCF_048593885.1 Yersinia sp. 1252 StPb PI
ATAATTATCTATGCTACAAAAAGAACATACCGAAACTGAGCGCTGAATAAGGGATTCGTTAGCTATGGGAAGCAAACGTTTAATCGATTCATCCGTTTGTTGTTTACTGTGGATAAATGCAGTAATCCTTTTCTGTTTTAGTAAAAAAATATTAGCGGATGCCATTCACCTATTGATTGGCATAACTAAACGCGGTAAAAAATACCTATCAAAAATTCATCATACAAACCAATCCAACGGGATAACACCTTTATACACGATTGTAATATCTTGCTGTATAACGGGCGGCAGTCGTTCTTTCGATATTTTAAGTTGCAGCGCAAATGTCGGGCAGCATATTGAGGGTAGTTAAAACGCAAAATCAGAACTCAAATGAAGAATCTAACAAGATATGCAGGAGGATGCGCTTAAATTCTGAAATATACTAATTAACTGGCATCAAAAGCCTATTTTATCAGTAATAACAAGGGATAACCCTTTACTGATAAGGCAAGTTAGAGGGCTAGCAGTTATAGAGCTAGTAGGTTGTTTTTCTCACTTTCACTTTCTTAACACCATACAGGAGGGCTTATGCAGCTCACCCCAAGAGAAGTTGAAAAACTCATGATCTACACGCTGTCTGATGTGGCGTTCAAACGCAAAGCGCGTGGCTTGAAACTCAATTATCCCGAAGCCGTTTCTATCATCACCGTGACTGCAATGGAAGGGGCCAGAGATGGCAAATCGGTAGAAGATGTCATGAAAGAAGCCAGCAAAGTTCTCACTAAAGATGATGTGATGGACGGGGTAGCTGATCTGATTCCGAATGTTCAGGTTGAGGCAATTTTTACTGACGGTAGCCGGTTGGTCACGGTGCACGATCCTATTAAATAACACCGATGGCAGCATGCGAGTAAAACCTGAACTGATTATTGCAGAGGATTAAAGCATGAGCGCAAAGAAAAGCACTAAAGATAATGCAGAACAGAATACCCCTCTCGGTGGCTGTATTTTAGCTGATACACCGATCATCTTTAATGAAAATAAGCCAGTAACCAAAGTTAAAGTTCGCAATACCGGTGACCGACCCATTCAAGTGGGGTCGCATTTCCACTTCTTCGAAGTTAACCGTGCACTGGAGTTCGACCGTGCTGCGGCTTATGGCAAGAGACTCAATATCTCCTCAACCACCGCAATTCGTTTTGAACCCGGTGATGAAACCGAAGTTCCGCTGATCCCTTTCGGTGGCAAGCAAACACTGTATGGCTTTAACAATCTGGTGGATGGTTGGACCGGCGAAGGCGTGGTGCCTAATAGCGAACGCCCAGATAAGCTAGAGGCTATCCGTCGTGCGGCTGAGCGTGGTTTCAAATCGTCTAAATGACACCTTATCTTAATCAAAATCATCGAAATTCGCATACGTGTAATTAGCTATAACCAATAGATTTCAAGTTTCAGGAAGGCGGCAAACGAGAAAGTCCCGATGAGCTTACACAGGTAAGTGATTCGGGTGAGCGAGAGCAGCTAACACACCTGTAACTTGAAAGATGAAGGTTACACGCACCGAAAAAAAGAAAGGAGCGACAGATGCCTCAAATTTCTCGGCAAGAATACGCGGGTCTATTTGGCCCAACGACTGGCGATAAAATCCGTTTGGGTGACACCAATCTGTTTATCGAAATCGAAAAAGATCTGCGTGGATATGGTGAAGAGTCCGTTTACGGTGGTGGCAAGTCATTGCGTGACGGGATGGGGGCGAATAACCATCTGACCCGTGATAATGGTGTGCTGGATTTAGTGATAACCAACGTCACAATTGTTGATGCTCGCTTAGGGGTAATTAAGGCTGACGTCGGTATTCGCGATGGCAAAATTGCCGGTATCGGTAAAAGTGGTAACCCAGGTGTGATGGATGGGGTGACACCAGGAATGGTGGTCGGTGTCAGTACTGATGCCATTTCAGGTGAGCATTTGATTCTGACCGCCGCCGGTATTGATAGTCATATTCATTTAATCTCCCCACAACAGGCCTATCATGCGCTGTCCAACGGTGTGGCAACCTTCTTTGGTGGCGGGATTGGCCCAACCGATGGTACCAACGGGACAACTGTGACGCCGGGGCCATGGAATATTCGCCAGATGTTGCGTTCTATCGAAGGTCTGCCTGTCAACGTGGGTATTCTGGGTAAAGGTAACTCCTACGGACGTGGTCCACTGCTGGAACAAGCCATTGCTGGTGTGGTTGGCTATAAAGTCCATGAAGACTGGGGTGCGACCGCCAATGCCCTGCGCCACTCATTGCGCATGGCAGATGAGATGGATATTCAGGTTTCGGTACATACCGACAGTTTGAACGAATGTGGCTATGTGGAAGATACCATTGATGCATTCGAAGGCCGCACTATTCACACCTTCCATACTGAAGGTGCGGGTGGGGGGCATGCACCCGATATTATCCGCGTGGCCAGCCAACCTAACGTGTTGCCAAGCTCAACCAACCCAACGCTACCATACGGTGTCAACAGTCAGGCTGAGTTGTTCGACATGATCATGGTATGTCATAACCTCAATCCAAATGTGCCAGCTGACGTCTCGTTTGCTGAAAGCCGTGTGCGCCCGGAAACCATCGCGGCAGAAAACGTTCTGCACGATATGGGTGTTATCTCCATGTTCTCTAGTGACTCGCAAGCCATGGGGCGCGTCGGGGAAAACTGGCTACGTGTAATGCAAACCGCTAACGCGATGAAAGCATCACGCGGGAAATTACCAGAAGATGCACCGAATAACGATAACTTCCGTGTACTACGTTATGTGGCAAAAATCACCATTAACCCCGCAATTGCACAGGGTGTCAGCCATGTTATCGGCTCAGTCGAAGTAGGTAAAATGGCCGACCTGGTACTGTGGGATCCGCGCTTCTTCGGGGCTAAACCTAAAATGGTTATCAAAGGTGGCATGATCAACTGGGCGGCGATGGGTGACCCGAACGCATCATTACCAACGCCACAACCGGTATTCTATCGCCCAATGTTTGGTGCGATGGGCAAAACCCTGCAAGACACTTGCGTCACCTTTGTTTCCCAAGCCGCTCTCGACGATGGCGTGAAAGAGAAAGCTGGGCTGGAACGTCAGGTTATGGCGGTTAAAAACTGCCGTACCATCTCTAAACATGATCTGGTGCGTAATGATCAAACCCCCAATATTGAAGTGGACCCTGAAACCTTTGCGGTGAAAGTGGATGGCGTACATGCCACCTGTGAACCTATCGAAACAGCATCAATGAACCAGCGCTATTTCTTTGGTTAATAGGACGTTTGGACGCTAATCCGTTATTTCAGAATTCAGCTTGCCCACAGTAAGTATTATTTAGTGCCAAGGAGGGGGCGCGTTTGGATGAATGATACAGAAAAGGATTTCATTACTGTGGGCAAGCTGACACAGGCAAGGAGTCAACAACATGATTTTGATAGAGCACATTCTTGGCAATGTGAAAAAGGATCCGGTTTGGCAGGCGAAACTTAAAAATGCCACTGTTGATCTGTTGGTTTTGGATCAACGGGAAGCGCAAAAAAGCCGCTGCCGTAAATCCACCATGCAGGGGTTGGATCTCGGTATTTCTCTCGACAGGAACGTGGTACTTGCTGATGGTGACGTGCTGACATGGGATGAAGAAAGCAACGTAGCAGTAGTGGTGCAGATCAATTTGCGCGATGTGATGGTGATTGATTTGAGTGAACTGAAAAACCGTTCAGCGGATGAGTTGATTAAAACCTGCTTCGAACTGGGCCACGCATTGGGTAATCAGCATTGGAAAGCGGTGACTAAAAATAATGAGGTGTACGTACCTCTCACGGTTGCTACCACCATGATGGACTCGGTCATGCGAACACATGGCTTCCAGCACTTACCTTTCCGTTTTGTTAAAGGGGCAGAAATTCTGCCATTGCTGACTAACTCTGAAGCACGGCTGTTGTTTGGTGGCGCTGAAGACACTGATACCCATGTTCATGTTGCCAGTCCTCTGGATGAACCCCATGGTTCTGGCTTACATATTCACAGTATTCACTCTCATGGTGAAGGTCATAGCCATAGCCATGACCATGACCACAGTCATGGTGATCATGATAGCGACCATAAACACTGATTGAGGCAGGGAGGCACCGCAATGAATGCATCAGATCTGATTCGTATCATGCAATTTGGTGATTCCGTACTGCCGGTCGGGGCCTTTACGTTTTCCAATGGTGTAGAATCAGCCATTCAAACCGGCGTGGTTCATGACGTGCCCACATTAAAAGGCTTTGTCCTGACGGCGTTAAAGCAGGCTGCGAGCTGTGATGGTATGGGGGTTGTCGCGGCCCATCGGGCCGTAATGGCGGATGATAGTGATGGCATCATCCGTGCTGACTGGGCAGTAAATAATCGTAAGTTAAATGAAGAAAGCCGCTTGATGGCAACCCGAATGGGGAAAAAATTGGCGGAGATGTCTATCCATGTGGTGGAGCACCCGCTGATCAGTTGGTGGCTGGGGCAGATAAAAAGTGGCAATACCGCAGGCACCTATCCGGTGACTCAAGCGGTGGTTATGGCTGCACAAGGGATAAGGCAGCGGGAAGTGGTGGTTATGCATCAATACGGTGTAGCGATGACGATATTAAGTGCGGCTATGCGTTTGATGCGCGTGACCCATTTCGACACCCAGCGCATCTTGTTTGAGTTGAACCATGACATTGAGACGTTCTGTGATATTGCCGAGATAGGTGATATTGACCAGATGTCTTCTTATGTGCCGATTGTGGATGTATTGGCGGCGGTGCATGTGAAAGCACACGTCAGATTATTTAGTAACTAACTGATTAATAAATAGTATTCTGAGTGCTTGGTTTTGTATTAACCGAGTGCAGAGCTAAAGCCAGATCAAAATTAAGAGGATTACCCCGTGAATAGCCATTCAACCGATAAACGCAAAAAGATTACCCGCATTGGTATTGGTGGCCCGGTAGGTTCAGGTAAAACCGCCATCATCGAAGTGATCACCCCGATTCTGATTAAACGGGGGATTAAGCCACTGATTATTACCAATGACATTGTGACAACAGAAGATGCCAAGCAGGTGAAACGTACCCTGAAAGGCATTTTGGATGAAGAGAAAATCCTTGGGGTCGAAACTGGTGCCTGCCCACATACCGCGGTGCGTGAAGACCCAAGCATGAATATTGCCGCAGTAGAAGAGATGGAAGAGCGTTTCCCAGACAGTGACCTGATTATGATTGAAAGTGGTGGTGATAACCTGACACTGACTTTCAGCCCGGCACTGGCTGACTTCTATATCTATGTTATCGATGTGGCTGAAGGGGAAAAAATTCCGCGCAAAAATGGTCCTGGACTGGTTCAGGCAGACATTCTGGTCATCAATAAGATTGATCTTGCCCCCTATGTCGGCGCTAGTTTGGATGTGATGGAAAGTGATACCAAAGTGGTGCGTGGTACGCGCCCTTATATTTTGACTAACTGTAAAACCGGTCAGGGGATTGAAGAGCTGGTGGATATGATTATGCGTGATTTTCTGTTTACTCACGTACAGCCTGAAGGAGCAAATGCATGACATCGCAGAGCCAGAATATCGTGGAGACACCTTCACGGGTTCGCGCTCACGCATTAGGTGTTAACGCGCCGGAATTAGCGAAATATCAGGATGAACCGGTGCAGATGCGTAGCGGGGCCGTAGGGAAAAGTGGTTATCTCAAACTGAGATTTGCCAAACGTGAGCATCGCAGTATTTTGGCCGAAATGGAAAGACGGGTGCCGTCGATGGTACAGAAAGCACTGTACTGGGATGAAGAAATGCCTGAATTACCTTGCGTCACCATGATTTCGACCTCGGGGTGTATTTTACAAGGGGACCGGCTGGCAACCGATATACATGTGGAGGCTGGAGCTTGCGCGCATGTTACCACACAGTCGGCCACCAAAGTTCATATGATGAATGCGAACTATGCCTCGCAGATACAGAATTTCACCGTGGAAGAGGGGGGCTATCTGGAGTTTATGCCGGACCCGCTGATCCCACACCGTAATTCACGTTTTATTACTGATACCACTATTAATATTCATCCGACGGCAACCGCAATTTATTCAGAAATACTGATGTCTGGGCGTAAATACCATCATGCCGAAGAACGGTTCGGTTTTGATGTGTATTCGTCGAAAGTGGCAGCCCATGATTTGGCAGGAAAAGAGCTGTTTGTTGAGAAATATGTTCTGGAGCCGAAGTCAGAGAGTCTTGATGCTGTTGGTGTGATGCAAACATTTGATGCTTTCGGCAACGTGATTTTATTAACCCCGAAAGAGCATCATGACCGCATTCTGGCTCGGGTGGCGGCCCATTTTGACATTAAAGCCGGTATCGCCAGTGGGGCAACACGCTTACCTAATGACTGTGGTTTAGTGTTTAAAGCACTGGGTATCGACAGCGGCGGAGTGAAGGCGGAGATTCGCCAGTTCTGGAAGATAGCTCGTGAGGAGATTCTTGGTATCACGCTGCCGGCGCAGTTTTTGTGGCGCTAATACTCAGGCTGGGTAATCAACATTATGGAGGCGAGTCCCAAGGATGGGCGAGTAACGAGAGCAGCTAACACCGCTGCAGCTTCAAGCTAGAAGGGTATTACCCAAATTAATTGGAGTTGCAGCAAGGCAGCAAACGAATGACAAATGGGTTATAAACCATTTTGAACAGCGCATGCGCTGGCCCGAAGGGGGAGCCTCATCAGAGGCTCATAATCCCGATGAGCTTACATCAGTAAGTGATTCGGGTGCGTGAGAGCAGCTAACACCGCTGCAGCTTCAAGCTAGAAGGGTATTACCCAAATTAATTGGAGTTGCAGCAAGGCAGCAAACGAATGACAAATGGTTTATAAACCATTTTGAACAGCGCATGCGCTGGCCCGAAGGGGGAGCCTCATCAGAGGCTCATAATCCCGATGAGCTTACATCAGTAAGTGATTCGGGTGCGTGAGAGCAGCTAACACCGCTGCAGCTTCAAGTAAGAAGGGTAAAGATAATGAATGCAAAAACAGATAACCAATCTGGCTGGACACAACTGGCCGCTTCGAATGTTTTTATTGAATTTATTGATACAACTCTGCGTGGCTGTGCTCAGGTAATGTTCCAGAATAATCCACTCACCGGGCTATTCTTTTTTATCGCCATATTTGTCGGTGCTTATGGTGAAGGTAACCCGGCTGTTGCCTATGGCTGTGTGTTAGGTACGGTGGTTGCCACCCTTACCGGTTTAACCATGCGTGACCGTAAATCATGGCGGGCAGGGTTATATGGCTATAATGGGTGCTTGGTTGGCGCGGCTCTCCCGACATTTTTAATGGCAACTCCGGTGGTATGGGCTTGCATTGTGCTGGGCAGTATCGTGTCGGTAATCGCCACCGTGTGTATTGCCGATATTTTAAAAACCTGGAAAGTCGCGGCATTAACTGCTCCCTTCGTGTTCACCACTTGGATGATTCTGCTGGCAAGTTACGCCTTTAGCGGTTTGCACAGTAGCGCATTACCCACACCGGCTTTGCCACATCAATTTATATTGGAATCTGGGAGCATCTTTGGTGGCGGCAATACTTTTGTCAGCATGTTTAACGGTATTTCTCAGGTATTCTTATTCAGTAGTCTGGTCGGGGGGATTCTATTTGTTATCGGATTGGCGGTGGAATCTTTGTGGGCGGCTATTTTTGCCGTTTGTGGTGCGATATTAGCCATCCTCACCGCCGCTTTTCTGGATGCTAATCCCCATGATATTAACGCCGGGCTTTATGCTTTCAGTGCGGTATTGACCGCGATAGCACTGGGTTCGACCTTTAATAAACCCAGTTGGCGTGTTCTGGCTTACACCATTGTGGGGGTTATATTTACCGTATTGGTTCAGGGGGCGCTGAATACCTTATTGTTACCGATTGGTATTCCAACACTGACCATGCCGTTTGTTTTAGCTTCATGGCTGTTCTTAGTTCCGAATAAAGATGTGATGCCAGCACATCGACAATAACTATTCCGCTCTGGACGTTTTGCTCTGAACATTTGATCGCTATACGGCTGAAAATAATCTGGAGTGCGAACATGACGACAGTGACAGAAAAAAGAGTGGCGTTTGGTAATCAGCAAACCAAACGCCACGCCATCTATCTGCTTATCGGTTTGCTGGTAGTTAATGGGTTAGCTTGGGTTTGGGCTTTTACCGAATTTAATGATAATGCAGTACTGATGGGGATGGCTTTTCTGGCATACAGTTTTGGCCTGCGCCATGCTGTTGACGCGGATCATATTGCGGCTATCGATAATGTTACTCGCAAACTTATGCAACAAGGTAAAACGCCGATTGCTGTCGGGACTTTTTTCTCGCTCGGCCACTCTACTATTGTGATATTAGCCTCGCTGGCTATTGCCGCGACGGCGATGGCATTTAAAGATGATATGGCGTGGTTTCATGAAACCGGTGGGTTGATTGGTACGCTGGTGTCATCGGTATTTTTATTACTATTCGCTTTTCTCAATTTAACTATCTTGCTTTCAGTGTATAAAAAATTTAAACAAGTCAAAGCGGGCCATGTTTATCAAGAAGAAGAACTGGATCTTTTAGTCGTCAACAATGGGGGGCTGCTGGCCAGAGTTTTCAGACGCGTATTTAATATGGTCAATAAAAGTTGGCACATGTATCCGGTGGGGTTTTTATTTGGCTTGGGTTTTGATACGGCGACCGAGGTGGGTGTGTTAGGGATTTCTGCCGCCAGTGCTACTCATGGCATGAACTTGTGGTCCATTATGGTATTCCCAATTTTATTTGCAGCGGGTATGGCATTGATCGACTCACTCGATAATTTTGTCATGATTGGTGCCTATGGTTGGGCTTTCTCTAAACCGGTGCGAAAATTGTATTATAATATTACCATTACGGCAGCTTCGGTTATTATCGCTTTCTTTATCGGTGGGATTGAAGCGTTAGGATTGATTGCAGATAAAATGAATTTAACCGGAGGAGTCTGGACGCCGATTAATAATATTAGTGAGAATTTAGGCGAGATTGGTTACTGGATAATAGGCATGTTTATATTATGCTGGATAATTTCGGCTGTTAATTATTATGTGCGAGGTTATGATAAGTTGAGTGTTAGTCGTTAACTTTACATTTGTCACAAAAATAAGGCGCTAATTAAACATTTAAAGTTAATTAGCGCCTTATCTACTTCGTGACTCTGTGTTTAACGTTGCGCACCTACAAGTTACATATGTTTCTTAGCGAAACCTACAATATCCTGTCTAATTTCAGAAAGTTTACTTTCAGGTGCTTTCTTACATACTTCAACTACCTTCGGTGTCACGACAGTATCAGTTTCTTGCAGATCAACATAATCGCCTTTCTTATATTGAGTATCATCATTCAATACCCAATACACAACCGGAGTAAATGACTTAGGATTCAGATCGAGGAATTCTTTGCAAGTCATATCACTCGGGGTCGTGCCCGTTGCTTTAGTGGTTGTAGATGTTGCTGCAAAGGTTGTTGCGGCAGCGGAAAGCAGTAAACCAGTCAATGCAATATTACGAAGTGATTTGAAGGACATGCTTATTTCCTTATTTATTTGTCAAATATCATTGAATATTTACAAAGTTAAACTAAGGGTGATGTATATCACTCAACTATGGCGACTCAGGACAATGTTCTATTCCTGAGTGCGGCTGTATTATTATATATTAATAGCATTAATGCCAATAATTAAACGTATTATATGATTGGTCATCCAGTATGGATAACTTTACAATGTGTAAAGTGGGCTTTATATATTGTGGGTATAATCTATCCAGGAATGGTAATGAATGTTATTTTACTACTTTGTTTTAATTACATTTCGTGAATATTAGGCAGCTACAAATGAGAGCAAATAACCCACGATTAAATACAACTATTATTTGATTTTCATCAAAAATAATTCTACTTAACCATGATTTTTCTCGTTTTTTATCTATACTTAATTCACCTATAACAATTTTAGTCACTCTATTGATGAAAATATTACAGGAAATTAAGTCTAAAGTTTCGATACCACTTTGCCTCGCTATTCTGGTGGCAATAAATGGATATCTGGTCTTAAGCCCAGTGCTGTTGCGGGCGATATCTCATTCAACCGATGCTGTAAACAATTTCAGTACATGGAAGGAGGCATTAAGTTTTCTTGAATTATTTGAAATTCCTCGATTTATGATCGGTCTGGTATTGATATTGATGGCAATCGCACTTTCGATGAGAACCCGCATTGCATGGTTTTTCACCGTGTTATTGCTGTTTACTATCGTTGCTATCAATCTCTTTATTCTTAAAGATCATAATACGCTGACGACTTATTCTCTTGTGATTATTGTTGCCTTGCTTTTTTATTGGCGCGATTTTGATTATCACAGCCTCGGCAGCGGTACTTTCTTTGCGGTCGTCAGTATTGCATCATTGATCGTCTATAGCATGCTCGGTACGCTCTATATGGGGGATGAGTTTGCTCCGGCCGTTACCGATTTACCTACAGCTTTCTATTTTGCGATCGTTTGTATGTCGACAGTGGGGTTCGGGGATATTATTCCTCATTCTACGCTGGCACGGATGTTTACTCTTACGGTGATTATTTCCGGTATAACGGTCTTTGCTGCTTCAATTTCTTCCATTGCCGGACCGATGATCAGTAATAATATCAAACGTATAGTTAAAGGTAGGATTTCTCACGTGGAACGTAAAAATCATTTTATTATTGTCGGTACCAACTCCCTGGCACTGAATGTCTATAATGGTCTACGTGACCGGGGTGATGAGGTTACTGTGGTTTGCGCCGTCGGTAGCCAGCATGAATTTCCTTCCGATGCAGATATTATCGAGGGCGACCCATCATCGGTTGCGACATTGCAACTGGCGGGTGCGGCTAAAGCAAAATATATTATCGCCTTATGTAACAGTGATGCTGATAATACCTTTACCATTTTAGCGGCCAAAGAAATTGCGGGTGAATCCACCAAGACGCTGGCATTAGTGAATGAAAGCCAGAATATGAAAAAAGTTAAACGGGTAAATCCTGATATGGTGTTCTCGTTGCCGTTGCTTGGCAGTGAACTACTGGTTAGGACTCTGAATGGCGATACCATTAATAACGATCTTATTACGGAAATGTTCTTTGGTAACTGTCAGAAATTAGACTGATCTGGCGAGCTTAATCTGCAGTAGTACACAAAAACACCCTCAGCATTGAGGGTGTTTTATTGTTGGAGAGTATTTATTGGGTAGCTGCATGTGGGTCTTTTGGTTTTTCTTTAGGGCCAACCATCAAACCTAATTCAACCGCGATGAAGCCTATGATCAGGCTGGCGACCAAATAACAGATTGAGACTAAAATTCCGCCAGGGTTCTTCATCATTTCGACCGCACCAAAGACAAAACTGGAAAAGGTTGAAAGACCGCCCATGATCCCGGTTGCGACCATCAAATGCACATATTGGTTAATTTTATCTTTTTTAAATAAAGAGGTAGCCAGCCCTAATAAAAATGCTGCAATAATGTTGGCGACAAAAATATCCATTGGGAAGCCGTCGGCCAGTCGCGGCACGGATAACATAATAAACTCGCGACACATGGCACCAAAAGCACCACCAACAAAGACTAAAATAATAAGATTTAGCATAACATTTCCCTCTGATTAATAAGCCAACCAGGCACCCAATGCCGCTGCCGCCAGACCGACGATGACAGAAATAATTAAATATCCGGCAGCCATTGCTCTACCACGAGCAGTGGCCAGTTTTGCTGCATCCAATTGCATGCTACTAAAGGTGGTATAACCGCCAAGAATACCGGTCAGTACCGCTGCATTGATTAAATCACCATAGCGATCACGCCAGTCAACACTAAAGAGAATACTCAAATATCCAATAACAAATGCACCAGAAATATTAATCAAAAAAGTACCTAGGGGAAAATTACCTTGATATATTTTGCCAACCCTCAGCCCTATCCACCAACGTAAAAGTGATCCGATACCGCCACCAAATCCAACCCACATTACATCGATTGCCGTCATAACAACCCCCTCAATGGTAATTCGTCAGAATAAGAATAATTGTAGTATAAATAAATTACGGGATCGTTCGGATATGGCGAGTTATCGGCCTTAAGTATTATGTTTTATTCGAGTTTAATCAGCGGAGCTAATATAAATAAAATGAAGTTCGGCGAACAAGATAACCGGAAGTTAATATAGTTCATCCTCTGTATTGTTCTCCAGTGAAACTATATTGCTATTGCTGCCAACGATAGAACTTTATACCGATTGCGTGGGGGGTATCACTTGCAGGGACAAAGGATGGCGTTAAAATAGAAATGCCGTTTCAAAAATCCGATAAGCAGAGACAGGAGCCATCATGCCCTACCAAGCAGACCCTTCCCGATATAACCAAATGCAATATCGTTTTTGTGGAAAAAGTGGCTTGCAGCTTCCGGCGTTATCGCTTGGGCTGTGGCATAACTTCAGTTTTAACAATACATTAGAATCACAACGGACATTATTGCGCAAAGCCTTTGACCTGGGGATTACTCATTTTGATTTGGCCAACAACTATGGCCCACCTCCTGGCTCTGCCGAGCAAAATTTTGGTAAATTGCTGCACGACGATTTTAAGCCTTACCGTGATGAGCTGATAATCTCGACCAAAGCCGGTTATAACATGTGGCCTGGCCCGTATGGTGCGGGCAGCTCGCGCAAATATCTGCTTGCCAGCCTGGATCAAAGCTTACAGCGTATGGGGCTGGACTATGTTGATATCTTCTATTCGCACCGTGTAGATGAAAATACGCCAATGGAAGAAACCGCCTCGGCACTGGCTCAGGCGGTACAAAGTGGCAAGGCACTCTATGTGGGGATTTCTTCATATTCTTCTGAGCGTACCGCCACAATGGTTGAGCTATTGCAACAATGGAAGGTTCCGCTGCTTATTCATCAACCCTCCTACAATATTTTGAATCGTTGGGTTGAGCAGACTCATTTGTTAGATACGCTGGAGCAACAGGGGGTGGGTTGTATTGCTTTTACCCCATTGGCTCAAGGGTTGCTGACCGGGAAATACCTCAATGGCATTCCCGATGATTCTCGAATGAAAAAAGAAGCGGGCGGCTCGTTGAAGGAAAATATGTTATCAGCCGCCAATTTGCGCAGTATCAAGGCACTGAATGCATTAGCTCAACAACGTGGGCAATCATTGGCACAAATGGCATTGAGCTGGTTATTGAAAGATAATCGTGTGACCTCGGTATTGATCGGTGCCAGCCGCCCAGAGCAGTTGGAGGAAAACTGTGCAGCCCTGACTAACCTGAGTTTCAGTGCAGAAGAGTTACGTGCGATTGATCAGCATGTGGCCGAGGGGCAGCTTAATTTATGGCAGGCCTCTTCGGACCGCTAACCGGTGATAACGTGAGAAGCCGGAGATGTTCTCCGGCTTTTTTAGGGGCAAAACCCTTATTTTGCTTTGGGTGATGAGTCCGCTGCCAGCCCTAGCTTCAGTAGTTTACCATCACTCTCATCAGTTAGCAGATAGACATAACCATCTGGCCCGACCCGGACATCGCGGATACGCTCACCGCGATCACCCAGTAAACGCTCTTCTGCAATCACTTTGTCGCCATCCAACTGCAAGCGAATCAACTCTTTCTGTGCCAATGCCCCGATAAATAGTGAATGTTGCCAGGTGGGGAAGCGGGCAGCGTCATAGAAGGCCATGCCGCTGATACCGGGTGATTTCTCCCAGTAATAGGCCGGTTGCTCGGTACCCTCGACATGGGTACCTTTCGCCTCTGGAATGGCTAAACCTGAGTAGTTAACACCATGAGTGGCTAATGGCCAGCCGTAGTTTTTCCCGGCCTGTGGGATATTGATTTCATCGCCGCCTTTAGGACCATGCTCATTAGCCCACATCACTTCAGTCCATGGGTTAAGCGCCAGACCCTGTGGATTGCGATGGCCATAGGACCAGATCTCTGGCTTTGCCGGAGACTTATTGGCAAATGGATTATCTTTTACTACCTTACCATCAAGTGTCAGACGTACGATTTTACCTTGATGTAGGCTTAAGTCTTGAGCCGTAGGGCGCTGATTGTTTTCGCCCAGAGTAATAAAGATATGGCCTTGTTTATCAAAGGCTAATTTGCCACCAAAATGGTTACCGGTAGATAATTTGGGTTGCTGGCGGAAGAATACCTTGAAGTTTTCAATGGCTGTCCCCTGAGGATTAAGATGGCCATAACCCACGGCGGTGCCCGCTTTACCCTCTTTTCCCACTTCAGCAAAACTTAGGTATATACGGCGATCCTGAGAAAATGTCGGTGATAATGCCACTTCTAGCAGACCACCTTGCCCCTTGGCATAGACTTCTGGTACCCCCTTTAAAGGTTCTGATAGTGGCTTCCCTGCTTGCCATAAACGTAATTGCCCAGAACGCTCAGTGATTAAGATTCCCCCATTATCAGGTAGAAATGCCAGTGACCATGGATGATCCAATCCATCCTGTAATTCCGTTACGGTCACCGCCGGAGCGGCAAGGGCGGTCATCGAAACAAATACGCTAATTAACAGTGCACTCAAGCTATAGCCCAGTGTTCTATTTCCCAATATTGTCATCAGTTGCTCCTTTAAAATGCCAACAACTGTTAACTTTAGAGTATTAAGGGCAAGTCAGCGAATAACACCATTAAAATCAGCGACTATATTACTGTAGCCAGTGCCATGCTGAGGAGTGCATTCCGATTTCGTTTCACAAAAAAAGCTCACAAGCTGAGCAGACGAAAAAGTGGCAAAGGTTAAGTTCAGACAATTCTGCAAACCGATAAGGTGTCCTAATTAATGATGCTGCCAGCCACTCATGGCTATTGCGAGTACGAGAAATCCATCATTGATGAGTGAATAATCATTAACTTAATGATATATAACTACATTAAACTTAATTCGCCGAGAAAAATAATCATAATTTTGCGATAAACATCACATTGCATTTGCTTAGAAATGTGAAGAGCATCAATGTGAAAAGTCAATTAGAGACGATTATATGAGTAGTTGAATTACTGTCTTAACTATCAACGCCATATACTGCCGACAACCAGAAACAATGGGGCTGGGCAAGGGGCACGATAAAGTACAGATAAAGGGAATTCACCATTGCACTGGCATACAGTTAACGTGTGTCTTTTGAACATCAAAAGGTGTTGGGTATGGAAAAGAAAAAAATTTATCTATTTTGCTCAGCCGGTATGTCTACCTCGCTACTGGTTTCCAAAATGAAAGTACAAGCAGAGAAGTATGAGGTGCCAGTGATTATCAATGCTTACCCCGAGGCCCTGGCCGCAGAACATGGTGCCCAAGCAGATGTCATTTTGTTAGGACCACAAATCGCTTACATGTTGCCTGAAGTTGCAAAAATGTTCCCCAATAAACCAGTTGAAGTGATCGACGCGCTCCTATACGGCAAAGTCGACGGTCTGGGGGTATTAAAAGCTGCCGTAGC
Source organism: Yersinia sp. 1252 StPb PI (assembly GCF_048593885.1). Taxonomy (NCBI): domain Bacteria; kingdom Pseudomonadati; phylum Pseudomonadota; class Gammaproteobacteria; order Enterobacterales; family Yersiniaceae; genus Yersinia; species Yersinia sp. 1252 StPb PI. The sequence goes on from NZ_JAZGQE010000077.1 coordinate 15,565, forward strand.
CGCAATAAAAAAAGCAAAACAATAAGGGGTGCACTGTGAGCGCATTTATTAATTCTCTGGAAAGGGTCATCTTGCCTTTTGCTATTAAAATAGGCAGACAGCAACATATTAATGCTATCAAGAATGGGTTTATTCGGCTGATGCCGTTAACCCTGACGGGTGCCATGTTTGTACTGATCAACAACGTTTTCTTAAGTTTTGGCGAAGGGTCGTTCTTTTTCTCAATGGGCGTACGGTTAGATGCCGATACCATTACTATGCTCAATGGTTTTAAAGCGATAGGCGGCAACGTTTATAACGGTACTCTCGGTATTATGTCGTTAATGACGCCATTTTTTATCAGTATGGCGTTGGCTGAAGAGAAAAGGGTCGATCCTCTGGCTGCGGCTCTGCTGGCAATTGCTGCCTTTATGACCGTGACGCCATACAGTGTTGGCGAGGCCTATGCCGTCGGGGCTAATTGGTTGGGAGGGGCGAATATCATCTCCGGTATTATCATCGGTTTGGTGGTTGCAGAGCTCTTTACCTTTATCGTGCGACGTAACTGGGTTATCCGCCTGCCAGACAGTGTGCCGACATCAGTTTCCCGTTCTTTCTCTGCATTGATTCCCGGGTTTATCATTCTTTCCATCATGGGCGTGATTGCTTATGCCCTTGGATTGCATGGCACCAACTTCCACCAGATCATTATGGACACCATTTCAGCACCGTTGTCGAAAATGGGCAGTGTTGTGGGATGGGTGTATGTCATGTGCTCCTCGCTGCTGTGGTTCTTCGGGATACACGGTGCGATGGCCTTATCTGCACTGGAAAGTGGCATTATGATGCCATTTGCATTGGAGAACGTTGCAACCTATACCCAGTATGGTTCTGTTGCTGCGGCGCTGGCCGCCGGTAAAGAATTCCATATGTGGGCTAAGCCGTTTGTTGACTCCTATATCTTCTTGGGAGGCACTGGCGCAACACTTGGACTGGTTATTGCCATCTTTATTGCTTCTCGCCGTGAAGACTATCGTCAGGTAGCAAAATTGGGTGCACCGGCTAGTATTTTCCAGATTAATGAACCTATCCTATTTGGTTTGCCGGTCATAATGAACCCGCTGTTCTTTATTCCGTTCATCTTGGTTCAACCGGTATTAGCAATTATCACTTCAGTGGCGTATTACACCGGCCTTATTCCGCCAATCACCAATATTGCGCCGTGGACCATGCCAGTCGGCTTAGGTGCCTTCTTCAATACCAACGGCAGTATTGCCGCGATGTTATTAAGTTTATTCAACTTAGGTATAGCGACATTGATGTATCTGCCATTCGTAATAATTGCCAATAAGGCGCAGAGCGAGATAGATCGTCAGGTTGAAAGTGAAGAAGAGATTGCTGATAGCTTGAAATTCTAAGCGTTAAATCTGTTTATCGTATAAGGCTGGAGGCCGGAATGAAGTATCAATTTCCCGATGATTTTTGGTGGGGCAGTGCCACCTCCGCAGCCCAATCCGAAGGGGCGTCACTGCGGGATGGTAAGAGCAAGAACATCTTCGATTATTGGTACGAAATTGCACCGGAACGTTTTCATGGTCAGATTGGTCCTGAAAACACCTCCACCTTTTACGATAACTATCAGCAAGATATTTTGCTATTAAAGCAACTGGGCCATAACACGTTCAGGACATCGATTTCATGGTCGCGGTTGATTCCAAAGGGTGACGGTGAGCTTAACCCCAAAGCTGTCACGTTTTATAACGCGGTTATCGATAGCCTATTGGCGCAGGGAATTACCCCCTTTATCAATCTTTATCATTTTGATATGCCATTGTGTATGCAAGAGAAAGGCGGTTGGGAAAATCGTGCGGTTGTGGAAGCCTATGGCCGCTATGCCAAAAGCTGCTTTATGTTGTTTGGTGATCGGGTAAAGCATTGGTTTACTTTTAATGAGCCGATTGTGCCTGTTGAAGCCGGTTACCTGAACGACCTGCATTACCCTGGTGTGGTTGACTTTAAACGTGCGGTGACTGTCGCTTATCACAGCGTATTGGCCCATGCCAACGCGGTGCAAAACTACCGAGAGCTAAAGCAGGGGGGTGAAATTGGTATCATTTTGAACCTCACCCCGACCTATCCTCGCTCCGACAGTGCGCCAGACCTGATTGCAGCTAATCATGCCGATTTATTGCTTAACCGTAGCTTCCTCGATCCCGTCACCAAAGGTATTTACCCTGATGAACTGATCACGTTGCTGCGAGAGCACGACTTATTGCCACAAATTGAAAGCGGTGATTGCCAGTGCATTGCGGCGGGCGTCGTTGATCTGTTAGGGGTTAACTATTATCAGCCAAGACGGGTTCAGGCGAAAGATATCCCAACCCCTCAAGGGCTGGTGAAAACGCCGGAGGATTTGTTCAGTTTTTATGCGATGCCCGGGCGCAAAATCAACCCGCATCGTGGTTGGGAAATCTACGAAAAAGGGCTGTATGACATCCTGAAAAATCTAAGAGAGAATTATAACAATATTGCGTGTTATATCTCTGAGAATGGCATGGGTGTTGAGGGCGAAGAGCAGTTTATCACGCCATCAGGTAGGGTTGATGACCAGTATCGCATTGAATTTATCCGTGCACATTTGCAGTGGCTACATCAAGCATTACAAGAGGGCAGTAACTGTAAAGGGTATCATCTGTGGACCTTTATTGATTGCTGGTCTTGGCTCAATGCATACAAAAACCGCTATGGTTTAGTTCGGTTGAATATCGCCGACCAGACGCGAGTATTGAAACAAAGTGGCTACTGGTTTGCTGATGTCGCCAGGCAGAATGGTTTTAATTAATGGCTTTAATTTACGGAGTAACAATAGCATGTTTGATTTAGATAAAATCGTGGGTGAGGTGCAGCCTACCGATGAGATGGAAGATGTGGTTATGGGGCTGATTATCAACGCCGGGCAAGCCAGAAGTTTGGCTTACAAGGCTCTGAAACAAGCCAAGGCGGGTGACTTTTCCCAAGCGGATGAGCTGATGGTGCAATCTCGCCTGGCGCTGAATGAAGCACATTTAGTTCAGACCAGGCTGATTGAAGCTGATCAAGGTGAGGGGAAAACCAAAGTAACATTGGTGCTGGTACATGCTCAGGATCATTTGATGACGGCCATGTTAGCCAGAGAGTTAATTGATGAGTTGATCGAATTGCATCGAAAGTTACAGTGAATTTTGTCTAACACATTGGCTATTTTGAACGAGAGTGAAGGTAAATAAGATGGAAGTCAGGTTAGTACGTCAAAAAGACTTTTTTAACGGAAAAGAATTCCATCTGTTTATTTATAATAAAACGGAAAGTGCCACCGGCTTACATCAGCATGATTATTATGAATATACGTTGATATTAACCGGTATGTGTTATCAGGAAATAAACGGTAAGCGAGTCTTTTTAGAGCGCGGCGATTTTGTTTTTATTCCTATGGGATCCCATCATAAAAGTTTCTATGAGTTTGGTGCCACCCGTATTCTGAATGTGGGAATAAGTAAAACCTTCTTTGAAGAGCACTATTCTCATCTATTATCGCGGCCTATTGTGGCCTCTCAGGCTTATCGCCTAAAGGGTGATTTTCTCTCTTATATTGAATCGGCAATTTCTGCGCCACACTTTAGGGACGATGAGCTTACTGAACTGGTAGAACTGCTGACTTTTTATGTCACTAACCGCATCAGCCATCATAAAGAAAGTGACACTAACGACGATATTCCGCTGTGGCTGAAGACCAGTATCGACAAAATGCATGATAAGTCGATGTTTGGTGAAAAAGCGCTGGTGAATATGATCGAACTGTCTGGCAAAACCCAAGAGTATTTGACCCGCGCTACCCGCCGTTATTACCAAAAAACGCCGATGCAGATTATCAATGAAATCAGAGTTAACTTTGCTAAAACTCAACTTGAAATGACCAATTATCTGGTCTCTGACATTGCTTTTGAAGCAGGTTACAGCGATACCACGTTATTTATTAAAAACTTCAAAAAACTCACCTCTTTTACGCCGGGGAACTATCGCAAAAAATTCAACTGCGTCAGAGAGGGGTTATCCGATTAGCTTCCGGCCAGATAACTGCTACTGGAATGGCCTGACAAGGTACCCTCAATGGAAAAGTTACTTATTGTTAATGCTGATGATTTTGGTCTATGCAAAGGTCAAAGTTACGGAATCATTGAAGCATTCCGGCATGGTGTTGTCTCATCGACTACAGCGATGATGAATTGTGCGGATATCTATCATGCAGCGGAACTGAGTAAGCAAAATCCAACGTTGCCTGTGGGGATGCATTTTGTTCTCACTTACGGGCGGCCGTTAACGTCAATGCCATCATTAGTTGATGCCAACGGTGCTCTGGGCAAATGGTTGTGGCAACGCGCCGAAGCGGGTGAGCTGAATCCTGGCGAGATAGCTCGGGAGTTGGCGGCTCAGTTTGATAAGTTTGTTGCCGTCTTCGGCCGTGCACCCACTCACATCGACAGCCATCATCATGTACATATGTTGCCGCAAATTTATCCGCTGGTTGTTGCTTTTGCCCACGAGAAATCTCTTCCGCTGCGTATTGATCGCAATGAAGTACAGCGGCATGAGATTGTGCTTGATAACCCGCGAAGCAGTGAGTGGTTCGATGCCGGTTTTTATGGTGAGGCTTTATCTGAGCAGACATTTTTGCGGTTGTTGGAAAATGCCAGTCAAAAAGCAATTAACTCACTTGAGATTATGTGCCATCCGGCGTTTGTTGATAACATCCTCATGACCAGCGGCTATTGTTATCCACGCTTGACCGAATTGGAGGTGCTGACGTCGCCGGCATTAAAGCAAGCCATTGAGCAGCGTGGCTATAGATTGGGGTCATATTTGGATTGCTGAAATTATTAACATAAAGTCGCCCTTTGCCGATAATCATTATACTGACTTAGTGAGTGATAAGGATATGTCCGATGGGTATAAATGCGAGCTTACCAATAGCAGCAACGACGGGAAATGGCAGCAAGAATACTGCAAGTGCAGGAAATGATTTGGCATCTCAGATAAAGAATGTAATAGCAAAAATCGCTGAGGTTACGCAAAAACTCAAAGATGGCATTGATATGTCAGAAGATCAGCGAAAAAGTATTCAAGCTCAATTAACGATGTTACAGCAGCAACTGGCTGAGTTGTTACGTCGTCAGGCACAACAAGCGCAGCAAAAGCATGATGGGAAAAGTAGTGCTATTGAGAACGTAGACCAGATAAAAGCACAAGATGGCAATATAGATATCTATATTTGATTTAT